>QHRI01000447.1:448-2085 GCA_003221375.1 Verrucomicrobiota bacterium | reverse complement strand
GAGTTGCTTGGGAAGTGTGAGTTCAATTTTTGAATTGGTCTCTCCGAATATCCGGAAGAACCGGCTCAGGCTAAACGGCGGACCATATTTCACGACTTTAGCGTCTGGCGCGTTTCCAAGTTCTCTGGCCTTCGCGAATGCGTCTTCCAACTCACCAAGGCCATCGATCAGCTTGTGTTCGAATGCGTCCTTGCCTGACAGGATTCGCCCGTCAGCGATCGTATTGCGCAAAAGGTCTGCCGGAAGGTTTCTTTCTTTCGCAACGATGCCGAGAAATTTATCGTAAGTTTTCATGATAAAACTCTGCACCAGCTCGTGTTCCTCCGGTGTGATCGGTCGCGCGCCGTTCAACATGTCCTTGAACTTGCCGCTTTTGAAAACCACGGAGGCGAGTCCAACCTTGTTGAACAACTGCTCGTAACTGAGCGTCTGAATAATGACGCCGATGCTGCCGGTGATGGTTGTATCGCTTGCCATCAAAAATTTGCCGCCGCAGGAAACATAATAGCCACCGGATGCGGCCAGTGAATCCATGTAAACGACCACGGGCTTCCTTGCGCGCAACTTGACCAGCGCGCTATAGATTGCGTCGGAGGCCGTCACTTCTCCGCCGGGAGAATCCACCTCGAGCACAATCGCCTTGACGCGACTATCGTCACGCGCCTGTTGCAGCGCCGCGCGCATGTCATCAACCATTGAATCGGTTACGGCGCCAGGGAGCGAAGAACTGATCAGGCCCCTCATTGTGATGACCGCGATTTTATCTGTCGTGGCGCGTGCCTCTCTCTGAAGCAGGATTTCACGGAAGCGTGGGATCGGCTCGGCTTCGCGGATCCCGCCCAGGCGCTGAAACGCCGCGACCGTCAACACAAGGTTAACGAACAGACTGGCACAAAGAGCGACAAACAAAAAGATACTGAGACAACCGAGCTTGCGATTCGCTGCCATGACAGGACGAAGCTGGCGGAGAACCGGCACGCACACAAGAGCTTTTGTGCTTGGGCGCCGCGAGTTCTGGGTAGCGCACGCGTCCCGCGCGCTGGTTTCGGCGTCGCGCTGGAATATCTTCCACTTAAATTCGAATCGCGGCGCATTTCTTGACACAGAGGAAAGTTCGCGATCGCGAGGACGCACTCGCCACGACGCGAGACGCGTGCGCTACCCACACCACAAATGCTTCGCGCGGGCTGCAACGTCTTCAAATATTCCAGCAGTTTCTCTTTGTCCTCGTTCGACAGTTGAGTGCCGTAGGTGTGTCCCTGATTGCCGTTGCCTTTTTCTCGTGTGTCGAAAAGGGAATAAAGTTGTGTCAATTCGCCGGTTGGCCCGGTCGGGCGAGGCGGTGGCTCTTTAAAGCCTACTTTGACTGGATCGAAGACATCGTAACCGCGATGAAAAGTCTGGGGACGTTCGCCTGGCGAGTTCAACAAATCGCGCAACGTCGGTACCGAGCCATTATGGAGATACGGCGCGCGCAACCAGATTCCGTCCAATGGCGGCGATACATATCCGTACGGGTCCCGTGTCTCCACCATCGGCGGACGATCGATGCCGAGTTGTTTGACGCGCCGGTTTGCTTCAGCGGCAGCATCTTTCGACCATGAATACATCCGCTCCGGATCAGTCCCGATCTCGGT
>QHRI01000447.1:0-420 GCA_003221375.1 Verrucomicrobiota bacterium | reverse complement strand
GCGGGCGTAAATTCGCTGACCTTCGCCAGCCAATTGCTGATTGATTGGATTTGTCTCGGCAAACGGCCACTTCGGCGGCGGGAGATTGCTGAGATAATGGTCGAGATCAGCCATGCGCTGCAAAAACCATGGTCGCGCGGGTGCACCGAGACCCAGGGCCGAATCGATCAAAACTGAGCGCACCGCCGGGGTGTCGCCAGTCCAGTTCAACAGCATTTGTTTTCCGGCATTGTCTTTTCCGCTGCGGATGCACAAGTTCCAGATCGAAGGAAAATCAGTCGGCCCAAAAGTATTGTCCTCCACCATGCTGGTCATGAAATATTTTGTCAGGTTCATGGCATCATCGCGTCCCGGCCCCCAATGCGGCTTTGGCTTGCCATCCGTGACGTAGCGTTCCATCCAGGTGAATTGCTTCTCTTG
>QHRI01000084.1 GCA_003221375.1 Verrucomicrobiota bacterium | reverse complement strand
GGAGCTCGGTGGATTTAAGGACGCAATCTTCCGCGTTTCGGGCGAATCGGTTTTTCGAAAACTCCGCTACGAAAGCGGAGTGCATCGTGTGCAGCGCGTGCCTGCGACCGAGGCGCAGGGTCGCATCCATACATCGACTGCCACGGTCGCAGTGTTGCCTGAGGCTGAGGACGTCGATCTTGAATTGAAACCAGAAGATTTGCGAATTGAAGTCTCGCGCTCCGGCGGCCCGGGCGGGCAAGGCGTGAACACCACCGATTCGGCCGTGCAGGTGTTGCACATTCCGACAGGCACAATCGTGCGTTGTCAGGACGGACGCAGTCAGATTAAGAACAAGGAAAGAGCGCTTTCGATCCTGCGGGCGCGCTTGCTCGAGCGAAAGCAGCGCGAGGAAGCGGAAAAATACAGTGCACAGCGCCGTGGCCAGATCGGTACCGGTGGGCGAGAAGAAAAAATTCGCACTTACAATTTCCCTCAGAACCGCGTGACGGATCACCGTATTGGCTTAACGCTTCATAATCTTGATCGGTTGATCGACGGCGATCTCGATGGATTGATCAGCGCGTTGCAAGCCGCCGATGTTGCCGAACGCTTGAAGGAGTCCGCGGTCGCTTAAGCGTCCGTCATCTGAGCCAAGCCAGGGACGTCGAAGGACCCCGTGTTGCTAAGTTTGCGATAGCTCAACGGGATTCCTCGATTACGCTCGGAATGACGATGACGGTTCTCGAAGTGCTGCAAGCGACGACTGCCTATTTCAACAAGCGCAATATTGAGAATCCGCGACTGAATGCCGAGCACTTGCTGGCGCATGTTCTGGATCAAAGACGTATCGAGCTTTATCTCGAATTCGAACGGAAGCTGAGTGAAACAGAACTTGCGCCGCTGCGCGATCTGGTAAAACGTCGCGGTGGTTCCGCGGCCGGAAACGGAAGAACTCGTCGAGTTCTTGAAATCTGATATCCGATATCCGATATCCGATATTGTGGATGTTGGCACCGGTAGCGGCGTGATAGCACTCGGTCTTGCTGCGAAATTACCCGAGGCAAGGGTTCTGGCCGTTGATGTTTCAGATGATGCTCTCGCGCTCGCGCAAGAAAATGCCGCCAGGTTGGACTTGAGCGGCCAGGTCCGATTTCTGAAGAGCCGCCTACTCGAAAATGTTGACGGAATCTTCGATCTGATTGTTGCGAATCTTCCTTATATCTCCACGCAGGACCGGCACACACTTTCGCGCGAAGTATTAAGTGATCCGGAAGTTGCGCTGTTCGCCGGTACGCGGGGCGACGAGTTGGTGCGGGAATTGGTCTCACAGGCGCCATCGCGACTTCGACCAGGTGGAATGCTGGCCCTGGAAATAGGGCTCGGTCAAAGCGAGGCGATTCTTTCGGCTCTGGCGGAAAAAAATTACCGCGACATTTGTTCGAAGAACGATTATAACGGCGTCACACGGTTCCTTTTTGCCAGGTATGGATAAGATCCTCGTCCACGGCGGTTATCCGCTTTCCGGTTCAATCAAGGTCAGCGGCTCGAAGAATTCTTCGCTGCCGATCCTGGCCGCGACGTTGCTCACTCGAGAGTCTTGTGTCGTTCACGGCGTGCCTGACCTGAGCGACACGCATTACATGCTGCAAATTCTAAGCCATCTGGGTGCGCAAGTAGAGCGAGCAAGTGGCACCGTCAGCGTCACGGCGGAGAAGATCCACTCGGTCGCGCCGTACGACGTCGTGCGCAAGATGCGCGCTTCTGTTTGTGTGCTTGGACCCTCGCTTGGCCGTTGTAAGGAGTCGACTGTCGCTTTGCCCGGCGGTTGCGTCATTGGCGATCGGCCGATTGATTTGCATCTCAAAGGTTTCGAAGCGCTCGGCGCGGCGGTGCGCGTGGAGGGCGGCGATATCAAGGTTTTTGCCCCGAAATTGAGTGGAGCAGTAATCGACATGCATGGCAGATTTGGTCCGACTGTCCTGGGTACCGATAACGTGATGATGGCGGCGGTGCTGGCCAATGGAGTCACGGTTATTGATGGAGCGGCGCAGGAACCCGAGGTGGTGGACCTGGCTACGTTCTTGAACAAAATGGGCGCGAAGATCGAAGGCGCGGGAACGCGTCGAATCATCATCGAAGGTGTGCCCGAGTTGCACGGCGCGGAACACCGGGTGATCCCTGACCGGATTGAAGCAGGAACATTCCTGGTTGCAGGTGCAATTGCCGGAAAGGGAGTCACGGTCAAGCGAGTGGAACCAGAGCATGTACACGCAATCACCGATGCGTTGGCCAGATGCGGTTTTCCGATCGAGATCAAGGATGATGCGGTTTCGATTTTGCCGAACGGAGTTGCGAATGCTCTGGAGCTAACGACCGAACCGTATCCCGGTTTTCCTACTGACATGCAGGCGCAAATGTGCGCGCTTCTCTCTACCAGCAAAGGCACCAGTTCTGTGACGGACAATGTTTTCCCGCAGCGCTACATGCATGTGGCGGAGCTAAAACGCATGGGCGCGCAAGTGGAGTTGGAGGGCGCGACCGCCGTAATCGATGGTGTCGATGGTCTCCTCGGGGCGCCGGTGATGGCCAGCGACCTACGCGCGTCGGCCGCTCTGGTGCTTGCCGGCTTGAAGGCCCACGGAGTGACCGAGGTCAGTCGTGTCTATCATATTGACCGCGGCTACGAACATCTCGATGAAAAATTGAGCGAACTCGGTGCGCACATTGAGCGTGTAAAGGCAATATAGTTCATTCTTTTTCCTTGCTCTTGGGCCAGGCAACGGGCAGTCGTTGTGATACGCAAGCGAAAGGATAATATGGATCCAACACCCTCTCCGCCACCGCCATCAACTTCATCCGATGTCCGAACGTGGTGTGTTCTGTGTCACGCCAGCGCATTACTGGGATTGTTTTTTCATTTTCTGGGTCACATCCTGGGGCCGCTCATCGTTTGGCTCATGAAACGTGGCGACTCGCCCGAGATCGATGCTTACGGAAAAGAATCGCTCAATTTCCAAATCTCGATGCTGATCTACGACGCTGTCGCTGCGATTCTTTGCATTGTGCTCATAGGCGTTCCGATTTTGATCGCGCTCTGGGTGTTGAACACGGTACTTGTCATCATCGCATCGGTGAAAGCCGGCCAGGGAGAATTCTACCGCTACCCTTTTACAATTCGGCTGATTAATTAAATGTCTTCGCCACTGATATTGTAGACGTCGACCTCAGGGCGACGCGACGCTAGCGAGGCCATTCACGCCAAGCGCGCGCTTCGCAGAGCGAAGCGGCTATATCAATTGGCGCAACGTCCTTAGGTTCTCCACATCTTCTCGTAAGTCTTTGCTCTTTGGGGTTTCGAGTACTTTAGGGATTCCCCTGAATCGGCGGTCGCGCATGATGAAACGGAAAGCGGGAAGCCCAATTTTGCCCTTGCCGATATGTTCATGTCGATCCACTCGCGAGCCGCAGACAGTTTTGGAATCGTTTAGGTGAATTGCCACCAGTTGATCAAGGCCAATCAGGCGATCGAATTCGCGGAAGGCTTTCCTAGCCGAGGCCTCGCTGCCAATGTCGTATCCCGCAGCAAAAACATGCGCGGTATCGAGGCAGACGCATAGTCGCTTCGGTTCGTGTGCGCGGCTAATAATGTATGCGAGGTGCTCGAATTTATTCCCCAGACATGAGCCCTGACCGGCGGTCGTTTCCAGCGCGATCCGCGTTTTGATTTTCGGGAGACCAGAAAGTACGCGGTCAATCGATTCGACGATTTTGTCGAGCCCCGTTTCTTCGCCCGCGCCAAGATGTGCACCAGGATGCAACACCAAAAATGGGAGTTCCAGCTGATCGGCGCGAACCAGTTCTTCCGACAGCGAGCGGATCGAATTCGCGTGAAACTGCCCGTTCGTGGCGGCGAGATTGATGAGATAATTTGCGTGCGCGAAAATCGACAACAGTTCGCCGCGTTGCTGATGTCCGCGGAAGGTCAGGATTTCTTCGCGGGTAAGCGGGCGTGCGAACCACTGCATGTTGTTTTTTACGAACATTTGCATGGCTGTGCAGTTGATCGAGCGAGCGCGCTCAATCGCCATGTCGACGCCACCGGCAATCGACATGTGCGCGCCAAGAAGGATTGGATGAGTCGGCGATGGCGCCGTTTCGCCATCTCGCCGTTTCGCCGTTTCTTTTTTCTTCACTACTGAGTCTTTAAAACGGCTGGGCGCCAATCCGGCTTCTTCAAACTCCCTGTGCCGGCGTATTCGAAAAGTTTATACATCGGGGTGAGCAGCACGCCGGGTCCCTTCATGTTTAGACGCACGTTAAAATCGAGCCTGTCATCGAGAAAATGGATGTCGCCATGACCCAGCATGTTAAAGAGAGACCCGTCCGCATCGAAATCTTCGGTATTCATAATTCCGTCATCGATCTTGAAGTTCGCGGTTGCTCTGTGCGCGATACTGTACCCGCTGCCGGGCAGAATTCGGTTCAGAATTCCTGAGAGTGGTCCAAAAATCGGGATGGCGAACACATCGCCGTTGGTGACTTCCACTTTTCCATGACCCCGCATGGTGCGCGCATCGCTGCCGAGCCCAGTGAAATCGTACGTGCCGTTTAAGAGGCCCAGTGCCGTCTTGTAATTGTAGTACAAATTAGTCAGCAGCGGAAAATTGATTTCGCTCACCGAGATATTCGCCCGGTAATGTGGATCGTTTCGCGCCAGTGAGATGTCGGCGTTTCCACGCAACGTGCCGGAGAGCAGCGCGCCGCGAAGATCCACAATTTGCAATCGGTCGTTGGTGAAGAGCAATCGTGCAGAAATGCGATCGAATGGCACGGTTTTTCCAAGAAAGACGTAATCCAATCCGTTAGCGCCCTCGACCTTGATCTCGAGACGTGTGTTCTTGCCACCGTGAAATTGATACAAACCATTTGCCGTGACGGAGGGCGGCCGCCGAAATTTATAAGGTGCGACTGTGTTCCAAATTTTTGGATCAATCCAAAAAATTACCTCGGCAGGGTTTAGTGAGCTCTTGATATTGGAAATGCGAACCTCATGTTTTTTGAAATCGTAGGTAAAACTGCCTGTGCCAGAGCCCTCATTGCGCGTTACATGCAGATCGTCACAAGTCAGCGCGCCGTCGGCAAAATGGACTTTTGTGTCCGCGCTGTTCACCCATGTGCCGCGGAACCGACTTCTTCCCAAGATGACGGCCCCATCGCCTTTCCAAGTTGCCGGATTGTGATCCTGGCCCCGGATCACGAGGCGAATGGAAGGCGAACGTTGCCACTCCCATTCCCGGAGAAATTCATTCATTTCCGGGGGTGCGATTCCGCGCACGGCTTCCGGGACTATTGTGCTTTCGATGTTCAAACGAAAATCCGCGGGCGCATCAAGAAGATCAGCCCGAAGCTGTCCGGTTTGATGTCGCAGCCGCAGGTCCCTGACCAGCGTGCGTTCTCCGTCCCACGAAAAATCAGCTGTGAGATCGGAAAATGGAACCTTCTTGTAAGTGAACCGGCCAAAGGCAACGTGTCCGATGATATCTGGCCGGAGGCGATCCGATCCAAAATTTACCGAGCCGGAAACCTCGATCGCCGGCGGAGCTTGTAATTCAGTGCTGGCAAGCGGCTCGGCCAGCCCGAACGCATCAAGGAAAGCTTTCAAATCCAGACTACTTCGTGCTTGGAAACTCGCTCTGTAGCCTTCCACATTCCAATTAGCGCGCCCAGCAAAACTGCCCATGCCATCGCTCCATTCGCAATGTGCGATAGTCAGTTGCTGATTGTTCCATTCTGCGGCCCCGGAAAGGTCTCTCATTTCGTAGCTGCCGCGTCGCAGTTGATCACCGCGAAGGGTCGCTTCGACGTGTGCCTTCTCGATCTCGGCGACATCGCCGCTAAATTTTATCTGTAACGACGGAGGAGCGCCGGGGAATCTGAACTTTTTCAGTTCATTGACCGCGCGCTGCGCAATCAACAATCGCCTTTGCCATTCTTCGGCTGAAAGCGCGGGCGACGGTTGATAATTCTCGCGCTTGATCAATTGACCAGTCGCAGAAATCCGAATCCCGCAAAAGATTCCCTCCGCCTGACTCACGTAAATTTGTTCCGGCGGAAAATAAACGTGGGCTCGCAGGTTGGTGAGCACGGCTCTGTCGTTTTTTTCCTCCGCCGTCTTAAATGGCAGAATGATTTGCGCATCACGCACGTCGAGGGCATTGAGAAACGGCTCATGATGGATCAGCGCAGCGTAGTTGATATCGAGCGAGACCTCGCTGATCAGGGCCAGAGTGTTCTCGCGATTCTTGTAATCGAAAATCCGTACATTTTTTGCCACGAGACCACGAAATGGGTCGAGCGTCAGACGCCCGATGCTGGCCTCGACTCCGTGCTTGCGCAATTCCTCCACTACGCGGTAGCGCCATTGGCGGCCAAATCCTCTCTTGGCCATGTAATAGCCCCCGCCTCCGATCCCAAAAATTACGCCGAGAATCACGAGCCGCACGAAGCTCAGAGCGATTCGACGCGCCCAGCTTGATTTTCGCCGTGTTCTGGATAGCCGAACCTGTGGTGGTTCGAGGACGGGCATGGTGTTGGTACTCGTTAAATCGTTGAAGCGTCGGAGCGATAGGTCAATGTAGCGTTTTAAAAGTTCAATTCTTCAACGTGATTTCAATTTCGGATCTCCCTGCTGTTAACGCGTCGTTTAATTTGGTGAGCACGGTCTTCATTTCAATGGGCTGGTACTTCATCCGGCGTGGCGCGTGGCGTCGGCATATGGTGTGCATGATCGCTGCCGTGGTTTCCTCGGCTTGTTTCCTGACGGGCTACATCATTTATCACGTGAATGTAGGTGAAAAATCTTCCGGATACACCGGGTGGATCGCCGCTATTTACTTTCCCGTACTGGCGTCGCATGTCCTGCTTGCTTTTGTGACGCTACCTCTCGTGATTATCACCCTTATTCAGGTTTTTCGCCGCAGATGGGATCGTCACAAGCGAATTGCTCGTTGGACAATCCCGATCTGGCTTTATGTCTCAGGGACAGGCGTGCTTGTGTATTTGATGCTTTACAAGTGGTTCCCTCCGGGGACATGACACCAAACCTTGCGCTTGGCCGTTAGTTGATGTTTGATCACACCTGTTGACGCCGCGGATGCGAAAATATTTATGGTGACGATTGCCACGTT
>QHRI01000083.1 GCA_003221375.1 Verrucomicrobiota bacterium | reverse complement strand
CAGATGGTTCGAGGAACTTGTCCTCTTCCACATGGCAGCGGCAAACAGGTTCGTGTCCTGGTTTTTGCCGAAGGCCAGGCGGCACAGGCAGCCAAGGAAGCGGGCGCGGAATTTGTTGGGATGAAGGATTTAATCCAGAAGTGCCAGGAAGGTTTTCAGGATTTTGATGTTGCGATTGCGACGCCGGGAGCGATGGCGGAGGTGCGAAAGCTGGGGAAAGTTCTGGGGCCGCGCGGACTGATGCCGAATCCGCGGACGGGGACGGTAACGGACGACACTGCCAAAGCGGTCCAGGAAGTTAAGGCGGGCCGCGTGGAGTTTAAACTGGATAAAAACGGTAACGTGGCGGTGCCTGTCGGAAAATTTTCATTTGAGGAGAATGCCCTAGTGGCAAATGGAAACGCAGTCATCGAGGCAGTGGTTCGAGCTCGTCCCGCCAGCGCCAAAGGGCGGTACCTTGAAGGCATGACAATCAGTGCGACCATGTCCCCCGGAGTCCGCGTTGATCCAGCCCCGTATCTGAATGTGTAATCTGAGCGACTCAATTATCGAAACAAGATGAGACCAGAAAAAACCAGCATCGTTTCCGATCTTTCCGACAAGTTGAAGCGCTCTCCTTTCGTGCTCGTAACCGATTACCAGCGCATGAAGGTGGGCGATTTTAGCGAGTTGCGTAATCGGCTGGCTCCAATGGGCGCAGAACTGCACGTGGTGAAGAATAATTTTTTGAAACGAGCGATGACCGATTCTGGTTTTCCTGATGCGGGTGAAACTCTGACCGGTCAGACAGCGGTCGTTACAGGCGAGAACGACGTGGCGCCCGTGGCTAAGATTTTTAAGACGTTTGCGACTGAATTCAAAATCGCGACACTGAAGATCGGCTTTGTTGACCGGGCCATCCTGTCCGCTGCGGAACTGGAAAAACTGGCCGACCTCCCGGCGCGCGAAGTTTTACAGGGACAATTTCTGGGACTGCTCTTGGCTCCCGCAACGCGCCTGGTGCGCTTGCTGAATGAACCAGGCTCTGCGTTGGCACGGCTATTGAAAGCGAAGGCAGAAAAGGAGGGCGCGGTCGCGCAGGCGACTGCGTAAGATAGATTTTCGGCTCGCACTGGCGGGTCGGGAAGTGAAAAGAAAACTGTCCGGGCCAGTGGCTATTGGCCTTAATTTCCCGAAAGCTTTCGGGATCGGCAATTGGAGGAAATAAGAAATGGCAGATACAGATAAATTGGTGGAGCAGCTCAGCGGCCTGTCGGTGCTGGAGATTGCTGGGTTAGTCAAGCAATTGGAAGAAAAATGGGGTGTAAGCGCAGCCGCCCCGGTGGCGGTAGCGACAGGTCCGGCCGCGGGCGCGGCCGGCGGAGCGGCAGCTCCTGCTGCGGAAGAGAAAACTACCTTTGACGTGATCTTGAAAGAGATGGGCTCGAATAAGATTGCTGTGATCAAGGAGGTTCGTGGTGCGGTGCCGGGACTCGGCCTCGCGGAAGCCAAGGCGCTCGTGGAAGGCGCTCCCAAGACAATCAAGGAAGGTGTGACAAAGGAGGAGGCGGACGAGATCAAGAAAAAGATCGAGGCCGCTGGCGCAAAGGTCGAGATTAAATAGCACGACGACTCGTCAGATTGCCGTCGTCTGTCGCCATCCACGATTGAGATGGATGGACGTAGACGATCCAGGCACATTTTCCTTGCGAAACAGAAATTTTATACGATTATCCTTTTCTGTTTAGAAGCAGGCAGGCAGAACTTATTTTTAACCCGGCGCTCAACGGCAAAGCACAAGAACGGCAGCAAGATGGTGGTCAATTTGACAAACTGCCATCTTGGAGGCATTTTTGTGCCCTTCGCTCGTTGCTGAGCCCCTAAAACCTTGCCCGTTTCGTTCACGAGTGGTGCGTGGACGTAGCGAGGCTAACTCTTGGCTAGTGATTTATGTCCGAACGTATTTACTTTGGAAGCATCAAGGAAGGGATCGAACCGCCGAATCTAATTGAGGTTCAGGCCAATTCGTACGTTGATTTTCTTCAGAAAGATGTCCCTTTTTCCAAGCGGAAAAATCAGGGACTTCAGGCTGTTTTTAAAGAAGTCTTCCCAATCGAGAGCTATGACGAAAAGGCGGTGCTTGATTTCAGTCACTATGAAATCGGCGAGCCGAAATTGGCCGCGCTGGAGGCGCAGCGCGAAGGACAGACCTACAGCGCGCCTTTGCATGTGACGTTCCAATTGCGCGAAGAAAAAGGCACGAAGGAAGAAAAAGTCTATATGGGCGAAATCCCGTTAATGACTCCCCAAGGGACCTTCGTTATTAATGGCGCAGAACGCGTAGTAGTAAGCCAATTGCACCGCTCTCCGGGGATTGCCTTTGAATCTACCATCCACGTAAACGGCAAGGTGCTGTATAGTTTCCGAATCATTCCCGATCGCGGGTCATGGATTGAGGTCCAGTTTGATACGGCTGACCTTCTTTACATTTATCTCGACCGACGCAAGCGACGGCGGAAGTTTCTTGCGACTACATTTTTGCGAGCGCTCGGTTACGGCTCGGACGAAGAAGTCATCAAACTCTTTTACAACATCGAGACGCTGAAGCTGAGCGATAAACTCGACGAAGAGAAGCTGGCCACCAAGGTCCTGACGGCAGAGATCCGTGACGGCGAGGTCACGGTGGCGCGTGCCTTCGAACCGCTTACTCTGGCGACTGTCCGACAGATCATGGCACTCAAGATTCATGAGGTGAAAGTCATCGACATTTCTAACGATGATACCGTCGTGAAGGCCCTTCGAAAAGACCCTGCGCACGATCAGGAAGAAGCGCTAAAGGATATTTACCGGCGTCTTCGCCCTGGCGATCCGCCGACTGTGGCCAATGCGCGCGCCTTGCTGAAAAGGCTCTTTTTCGATCCAAAGAAATACGACCTTGGCCGCGTCGGTCGCTACAAGATTAATCAAAAACTTGGGATCAACGTTGATTCTACGGAGCGGATCCTAACGGACAAAGATTTTATTGCTGCGATCAAATACCTGATCAACCTGCGACGAGGTGAAGGCACTCTCGATGATATTGATCACTTGGGTAGCCGCCGCGTCCGTACTGTTGGTGAATTGCTAGCGAACCAGTGCCGTGTCGGTCTCGCTCGCACGGAGCGTCTGGTCAAGGAGCGCATGACTCTGTTCGACATCAACGTGGATGGCATGACGCCCCAGAAGCTTATCAATCCAAAGGCGCTTAGTGCGGTTATTCGCGATTTCTTTGGCCGATCACAGCTTTCGCAGTTCATGGATCAAACGAATCCACTTGCAGAGTTGACGCACAAGCGTCGTTTGTCGGCTCTTGGTCCGGGTGGTCTCAGCCGAGAACGGGCCGGGTTCGAGGTGCGCGACGTTCACCCCTCTCATTACGGACGCATTTGTCCCATTGAGACGCCGGAAGGCCCAAACATCGGCCTGATTAGCTCGATGAGCACTTTCGCGCGCATCAATGAGTTTGGTTTCATCGAGACACCCTATCGCAAAGTGGAAAAGGGCCGCGTGACCGATCAGATCGAATATCTTACCGCCGATCGCGAGGAGAATTTTCTCGTGGCGCAAGCCAATGCGCCTGTAGACGGGCGCGGACATTTCACGGGTGAGAAAGTCTCTGTGCGCTACCGCGGCGACTTTCTGGAAGTTGATCCTTCCAAGGTGAATTACATGGATGTCTCGCCGAAACAGCTTGTGTCGGTGGCGGCGGGCCTTATTCCGTTCCTGGAACACGACGACGCAAACCGGGCGCTGATGGGCTCCAACATGCAACGCCAGGGCGTTCCTCTCGTTGTTTCCGAGGCGCCGCTCGTGGGCACTGGGCTGGAAGATAAGGTCGCGCGAGATTCTCACGCGGTTGTTCTGGCGACCGAGAGTGGCAAGGTCGCTTCGGTGACGGCGGAGCAAATCATCGTCACCAAGGATGGTCATCTCCCTGAGAGTAAGAAGAAGCTCAAGACCGATCCGGAGGCTGGAATTCACGTTTATGAGCTCCGCAAATTTATGCGGTCAAATGCCGGCACGTGCGTGAACCAGAAGCCGATTGTGCACAAAGGTCAGCATGTGAAACGCGGTCAGGTCATCGCTGATGGTCCAAACACCAATCAGGGCGAGCTCGCATTGGGGCGCAATGTGCTCGTCGCATTCATGCCTTGGAATGGATATAACTTCGAAGATGCCATCATGATCTCCGAGAAAGTGGTCAAGGAGGACATCTATACTTCCATTCACATCGATGAATTCGAGATCGGTGCGCGCGATACCAAGCTTGGACCGGAGGAAATTACGCGCGACATTCCCAATGTCAGCGAAGAAGCTCTCCGCAATCTGGGACCCGATGGGGTCGTACGGGTGGGTGCGGAAGTGAAGCCGGGCGACATCCTGGTTGGTAAGATTACACCAAAGAGTGAAACCGAATTAGCGCCGGAAGAACGCCTGCTGCGCGCAATTTTTGGCGAGAAAGCAGCCGACGTGAAGGACACTTCGCTCACTGTTCCTTCAGGTACGTACGGAATTGTGATGGATGTAAAGGTCTCGTCCCGTCGCGAAGTTTCCCGCGAAAAACTCACTCCGGCGGAAACCAGACGACAACTCAAAACCATCAGCGAAGAGCATAAACGTAAGAAAGACGCCCTGGTCGAGCAATTGACTGATTCGCTTTCGAACGTCCTGCTCGGCGAAAAAGTTCCTCTCGATGTCGTAAACGCGAAGAACGGCGAGATCATAATTCCGGCCAATCGCAAGATCACCAAAACGCTCTTGCGAAAGTTGGCGACGGCGCACGATCACATCGAGATCGATCCAAGTCCGATTCGCAATAAAATCCGGGAAATCATTGGCGCGTATGAGCACAAGTTCGCCGAGCTCGAACTGGAACGCGATCGCGCCATGGATCGCGTGGAAAGCGGTGACGATATCGACCCGGGAATCATCAAGCAGGTCAAGGTTTACATCGCTAGCAAGCGCAAACTAAGCGTCGGCGACAAGATGGCCGGGCGCCATGGAAATAAAGGCGTTGTCGCGCGGATCGTGCCTGAAGAAGACATGCCTTTCCTCGCAGATGGAACACCGGTTGAAATTGTGCTTAACCCCTTGGGCGTGCCGAGCCGCATGAACGTGGGACAGGTTTTGGAAACACACCTGGGCGTTGCTGCGAAAGCGTTAGGATTCACAGTCGCGACCCCGGTGTTCGACGGAATTAAGGAAAAGCAAATTCGCGAATACTTGCAGGATGCCCGGAAGAAGGATGGGTTCACCTGGGTGCAGGAAAGTGGCAAGGCCAAGCTTTTCGACGGACGCACCGGCGATCCTTTCGATCAGGAAGTCGTAGTTGGTTACATCTATATGATGAAGCTCGGCCACCTGGTGGCGGACAAGATTCACGCTCGCGCGGTTGGACCTTACTCACTGGTGACTCAACAGCCGCTCGGCGGGAAGGCGCAATACGGTGGCCAGCGTTTCGGTGAAATGGAGGTGTGGGCATTGGAGGCGTACGGAGCCGCTTACACTTTGCAGGAACTGCTCACAGTTAAGTCCGACGACGTGCAGGGACGGACCCGGATTTATGAGTCAATCGTAAAGGGTGATAACTCACTTGAAGCAGGCACACCTGAATCTTTCAACGTTCTCATCAAGGAAATGCAGAGCCTGGGCCTCGACGTAAAAGTCGGCGGTCAGGCTCCTACGTTTCTTGAGAGCGTCGCATAATTTTTAAATTGTAAATTATTTGGAAAAAACATGAACGAACATTCCTGGCGTGAATTAGTGGGCGAAGAAAGGCCCGTGGGTTTTGATCAAGTCGCGATTGGCGTTGCGTCGAGTGACACGATGCGCTCGTGGAGCAAAGGCGAAGTCAAAAATCCCGAGACAATTAATTACCGGACCTTTAAACCGGAGAAGGGCGGCCTTTTCTGCGAACGCATTTTTGGTCCCACGCGCGATTGGGAATGTTCCTGCGGAAAATACAAACGCATTAAGCATAAGGGCGTTATCTGCGACCGGTGCGGCGTTGAGGTT
>QHRI01000082.1 GCA_003221375.1 Verrucomicrobiota bacterium | reverse complement strand
TTTTCAAGCTACGCGGACACTGGGGCGCGGTAGCGAAATCTAATTTCACCAGCTGCCGTTACCGTGAGCCGGTTTATCGTAGCCTCCGCGAGCTGGCCATGAGCTATTTTAATATTTATTTCAACCTGCGCAGCGAACGCACACTGCGGCGCTATTCGCGTCCGGTAAATCTGGCGCGATTCGACCGTCTAAACTGGATGACCACGGAAAAACCGATTTGGTTCATCGCTGAATATCTGTGTGAAATCCCGCATATTTCACTGCTGACACCTGCGATGGAAAAGCACCTCACCCGCGTTGACCGCCGCACGATGCGCGGCGAAATGGTCGACCACAGAAAAAGATAATTCATCCTGTAGCGGCAGCCGTGTCGCCTGCAAAATCCGCGAACCTGATCGAGCGATTTGGGCTTGTTTTGGTTGAAAGCGCCGTTAAACAAAAGGCGTGGTTTCTTTTCACGGGAGTCTCACCGGAAAACAGCCGAAATAGGTAAACAACGTTTCGTCGAATGTATTTAGGCGTGGCGGCAACGCCATTTTGTCGCATCACATAAGGAGAGAGAAATGAAATGCACGCAGAAGCTGTTTTTGCTGGTTGGCGCGTTCTTCGGAGGTGCCCTGCTCACGAGTTACATCTGTCCGCCGAGCAGTAAAGTCGAGGCTACAAGGGCCGAAGCGCAGGCCGCGCAGGCGGTAACACAAAACCGGATCACCGTTCTCTACGACGCATTCGGCAAGCCTTCCTCAATGAAGAAAGATTGGGGCTTCTCCGCGCTGGTGGAAGTGAGTGGCAAGCGCATCTTGTTCGACACCGGCAACAACTCCGAAATCTTCGCCCATAACGTGAAAGCCAAAGGGGTTGATCTCACTAAGCTGGACTTCGTGGTCATGTCTCATCGACATGGCGATCACATTGGTGGCTTGAATCATTTGCTCAGTGTGAACCCCAACGTGCCGATCTATGCACCGAAGGAGAACTTTGGCGTCTTTGGTTCATCCTTCCCCAGCAGCTTCTACCGGCGCAACCAATCCCTGCCTCCGGAGATGCGCTACTTTGACGGCAAACCGCCTGAGACGCTGCGCTTTGGCACCGCATGGCCACAAGGCAAATTCACCTGGGTGGCCAAGACAACCGAGGTAGCGCCCGGCTTTCATCTAATCCTGTTGAAGGGGCCGTGGGGGGTTGACCTGGACGTGATGGAAATCTCACTGGCCATCGATACCCCTCAGGGCATCGTGATAGTGGTGGGGTGTAGCCATCCCACGATCGAAAAGATCGTCGAGGCTGCGAAGGCGGCGATCAATAAACCGATCCATCTCGTCGTTGGGGGACTGCACTTACTGCCAGCGACAGACCAGGAGACTCAGCGCATCGCCACCGCGCTGCATGACACTTGGAAGGTCGAGTGGATTGCGCCGGGTCACTGCACCGGCGAGCCCGCTTTTTCGACTCTGAAGGAGACCTTCGGCGATCACTATCTGTACGCGGGCCTTGGCACCACGGTTGCGCTCGGTGCAAAGCCGGTTGCCGTGGCAGACGGCGAGGTCTCCCTCACGTGCTTCGACAACGATGATTTGCAAACCTATCGCGAACTCGCGCGCTTGAGCCCGGACGCCGCAGCGTCAAGCTTGTCCACGCAGGCTGTGGCCATGCGGAGTACTAATCCAGATCGCGCCGGCGAAGGTGTCGCCGTCCACCCCGGCGCCTCAAGCGACGTTGGCAAAAATCGCGCGTCGCCCGAGCTGATGCATTAGGAAAAAACGTTTGAGATGACCACCGATCAGTTTCGACAGATCGCGCTGGAAGTTCCGGCTGCCATGGAGCGGTCCCTCGATGCAGCGGCAAAGAACTTCGGCTCAAAGAAGAAGAAAACACCCAACTCCGATAAATCGTGAGCGGGCGTCCAACATCGCACGTACAACGCACAATGATTCGACGCTACAGGGCGTTTTGGAAAAACGCGTTCTCGAAAGTCGGTTGAAACGCGCCTGGCTCGGTTTCGCCAATCCGAAACTGCGGAGTAATTTCGAATTGCGTGGCGCAGTGGATTTCCACATTGAGGTTACCGTGTTTTGCCAGTGATGCGCGCACTGTTTCCAGCGCTAGTTCTGGCGTATTGCAATCCCTACTGAGATGTCCAAGCACAACGCGCTCGATTTTTCCCGGTAGCAGTTCCTCAATCACGCCTGCCGCGGCCGTGTTCGACAGATGGCCATGGCGTGATTGGATCCTCTGTTTCACCGGCCACGGTCGATGTGTGTCCTTCTGCAAGAGCTTTTCGTCGTGATTCGTCTCGATCACCAACGTTTGCACATGCCGCAATCGTTCGACGATCATCTTTGTTACGTAACCGAGATCGGTGATGAATCCGAGGCTGCCTGAGCCGGCGTAAAATGCGAACCCCAGCGGATCAACCGCGTCGTGGGGCACCGGAAAGGTCTGCACCGTGATGTCGCAGATCGAAAATCCGGAACCCGTTGGGAAGATTCGCCAGTTTCGGTGCCGCTCAAACGAGCTGTCACAACGCACTGCTTCTGCCGTTAGCGCGTTGCAATAAATCGGCACATCAAATTTGCGACAAAGAACTTCAAGGCCGCAGATGTGATCGCCATGCTCGTGCGTGAGAAGGACGCCATCGAGTTGCTCCGGCATGACGCCACATTGCTCCAGACGCAAAACCAATTGCCGCGCGCTCAGTCCGCCATCGACAAGAATCTTGCAGTGATCCGTCGCGATCAGCGCGCTGTTTCCCGCGCTCCCGCTGCCGAGCATGGTCAAGCTGAACACGGAACTTACGTTAGCTGCGTTGGTTCAGCTTGCGCAAACGGAAACGAATAAATTTATCGTTTCGGCGAACACTCGCCCCCGTCGTACGGCGGCTGTACCCAGGATGCTCTGTCCAACAGCGGCGAGGTACCCACTGAGATTGGTACCGGTATTTTTGCTGCATTGTCCGCACCTGCCTGGCCGTACACTTGCACTTTTATTTTTCCGCAAGTCACGCTGGCAGGGAACGGCGCCGCCGGGGCGAATCGATTGTCCAGCTGAATCTTGCCCGGGCTGAGATCCGGATTATCCGGGCCATAGAGGCCCGACTCCATGCCGTTACATGCGCCAAAGTTCGAACTGTCACTGTAACACCCGAAGTAGTAGGGGGTCATCTTATTTTGTAACATCACAAAGCTGTTGCCGTGTACCGATGGCAGCGTGTACACCTCAATTCTGTCGGGATCCGTATTGTTGGAATCAAAAAAGTATTCGACTCTGACGTGAGTATTTGCACGGATGTTCGGATCTTGCTGCCATCCGATGTGAAGTGCCGGGTCGGTGTACACCGTCATCTGGGTGAAAGGCTTCGAACCAACAACGTTGCCCTTGAAAGTGCCGGTCCATTCGGCATAGGCTTCGTTGCTGTTCGTGCAGTTTGGGCCTCCAGGTAAATCGATGTCCGAGCAGTTACCGGTAGCTACCGGCACGATGCTGAGCGAAGGCATGATCTTGCTGATATCAGTTGACAACCTCGGGAACGGAAAGGTCCCATTGGGTGGCAGCCAGGTGCCCGGCGCGCTGGTGAGTTGTCCGGTCATTGGCAGAGGTGTTGGACCGGTCGTAGGCCCCAGATAAAGCCTGCCCGCGGGGGTAGTGATCTGGCTGGGTTTGAATGTCGAGGTACGGCCCGAGGATTTGCTCGTAATGGACTGCGCCGCGACGCTCAGTGTAGCAACAACAGCGTTCGTTACTCGGTTTTTAAAATTGACTGTGATGGCTTGGTCGGTTGGATTGTACGCTACAAAGGAGCTGCTTCCTCCAGCATCCTTGAATGCGCCATAGGCAGGGGTGTCAGCAACGATCGATGCATCCACTTGCCCGAGCAGGGAGTTGGTGTACGCCCAGTACTTGGCCATCGTGTTGGGTCCGAAGAACTGGAAAGTATGCTCTCGCGCAATACGCGTCAGCGCTGCGGTAAGCCCCGTCCCGTTAATACCCTGGCCGCTCGTCGCCATCCGTGCCTGCCAGCTTGCGATGAAAGTTTCAAACGGGCTCTGGAAATTGGGATTTCCCCCCGCGCCCGTATCCAGCAGATATTGCTTCCAGGTTGCCTGGAGCCAATCTTGGTTTCTGCCCACGTAGAGCGTGTTGGCGCTCATCGGGATGAGGTGGATGAAATAGGTCGCATCGATGCCGCCGAAGAAAGTCTCGCGTTTGACAAACCTTTGATCCAAAATCCCGGCCAGCGTTGTATGCCAGACGCCGCCGTCAGGTCCTCTATAGGTCACGAACTGCTCAGGCCAGTTGCCGTTATATCGGATATCGTTAGCGTCGATTGGGGGCCGCGGCACAACATTGGGTAGGGTTGCGTCCTGATTGAACCAATACTGTTCCGCTGCGAGTATCTCCTGCTCGTACATGTACATGCCGATATCGCGCCACTCGTTGTGGCCCAGCAGAAAGCCCAGCTCGATGAGACCAGTGGAAAAATTGATCGCTTCGCTCGTGGACTCCTGATCGGCGCCGTTTTGACTCGTGCCATTAGCCCAATTATGTCCATAGAAAGGGCTGAAGTTACGCAAGAATGGGTAATTAGTATCGGCACGATCATAATTCGCCACATCCTTGCGCAGCTCGTCAAAGAACCCCTCATAGCTCTCGAGCCATGTTCGGTCGTAACGACCAATAGCCGCGGCAGCGCGCAGAAAATATCCAAAATGAAAATGATGGTCGTTCAGATTCTGAACCGACCCGAAACCAGCTGGAAATCCGTACGTGGTCTTAAAGGTTGGGTTGTACTGCATGAATTGCGCTGTATAAACGTCAGCCCATTGTCCGACCAATTCCTTGAGCGCCTGTAAAATGTAATCGCGCATCTCTGCCGCCACCTGGGTCTCCGGTTTGCACAGGCAAGCGTGCAGGCTGTTAGTGGAGGTGTCGTTGCCTGTTAGCTTGCTGGAGTGCGCCAACTGATCCGCGATCATCAGCGACTCAATCAAAGTGGAAAGGCCTTGCTCGTAGGTGTTGAACTGTTGATTATCGTAGGTACCGATGTTGCGCAGAAACGAATCGATATGGTTTCCACCGGTCTGAAACTCTTCTTTATAAAACCAGTTGCGCATCGTTTCGTAGATGTCTTCCACGGCCAACTGCCTCGACTGAAGTGGATTTTGCAGATTAGAATCGGCTACCAGATCCGGGAAAAATGGCAGAAAACCTTCCGTATCGAGCAACTGCACGAACGAGGCCCCTTTGTAGAGTTTAAGCGGGCCCATAATACTGTTCCAAGTGTACCGGCCATCGATCTGCGGCCTCTGGCCAGGATGTAACGACTTGGAATGATGGGGAAACAGTAACTGGATAGGCTCGGACGCCGTGCAGTTCGGCAAAAACGGCTGGGTGTCCAGCCGGAGCTGCAAAGCTACCCGGTGATCTGCTGGGGAGTAGCCCAATGTGACGGTCTCACCATTTATGTTGACGGAAGTTTGAGAACCGGGAATGGGCGGATAGTCGATCTGGGTGCCGACAATCTTCCTACACGCAAACGGCATCAGATAGCTGGCCGCTCGCTCGAGTACCGCAGTACTGAAACCGATGTTATGGGGCATCGCAAGGACCACCACGCGTGTTGCCGTGGTATTCCTGAACATCGACTGCTTGCCGCTGGTGGCATCGGTCCGCACCCAGGTGCCTTGATCGGCGATCACCACGTACGCAGCCTTGGATGTAGTGGTGGGAATGCCGTTGTCCGGATTGAATGGGGTTTCCATTGTGAATCCGAGCACACCGTTCTGGTTTTGCCACACGGTAGGCGCACTGCCTCCGGCCGAAGAGCCTCCGGCCCACACCAGAAAATTTGCCTGTCCCTGCGTCCGCTCGAGCCATGTGAACGGCGACCCATTGGCCATCGTGATCTCCATTTCGTTGGAGCCATCCTTGTAGGCAAGTACGCTTCCCCAGTCCGAGTACTTTCGTACCCGTACGTTCGTCCACGGCGAGTTTGTTGGTTTAGTTGTGCCGATCGGATGTGCGCCTTCCAAACCAACGGTCACGACTGCCTGGACCTCAGGCGCGAGCAGAGCGCGATCGACAATGTTGTTCGCGGCGTTGAACGGGTCAGTTGGCTTAACCTTGCCGTCGGTCTTAACCGCAATGGCGTTCTGGTTCCATAGCCGCAGGCCGTGTAGCGGTAGAAGCGGCGGTTCTACGCCGCCGTTCGCCCCGGTGAAATCAACGAACTGATAATAGAACGGTTCGCTGATGAATCCCTGTGACCGAATAACGCCGTCATTATAGGCACCAGCCCAGCCCGCGTCGATTGAAGCGACATACCACTGAAGCCCGACGCCGGTCCACCAGTCATTCGATTGCACCGGTCCGGCTGTCGGCTCGTAGGCGATAAAGAATGGTTGGTCTGGAAGTTGATGCTGGTGCGAACGGCCTGCCTGCGGTGACTCGCCTTCCCCAGGCTGCACATAGAACAACGAGTTGAACTCTCCTCCGCCGCCTTGCGTACCAGGGCGGGGATTGATTGCGTCGCTGCCCTGAAGAATGCTAACCGGACCGTTCGAAATAATGTCGGCACAGCGTGCGATCGGCGCTGCAACCAGAAGAAGTGCAGATATGAACACTAGAGCGAAATGGAGTGTGATCTGAAGCGCAGACGTACATGCCGATGTATTGTGGTTCTTTTTCATTTTCTTTGTCGGGGGTTGGGACGTGATTTGTCAGGTCGCGAGGCGCGAAGAGTAACTGCACACCGGGTTACTGTCTAGCGGGGGAAAGCACTGAATTTTGACCTAAGGCAACCCCTGATTGACGTCTCAGGGATTGTGCGGTGGGATGTGCTAAGGCAGAAAGATCCTTGTCTTCTTCCCCCTCTGTTTGATTGCTTTGTCTCAGTTTTGTTCGCCGCAGCAACCCGTGAGGTGGCTACAGCGTCATCACCGATTCTCCAGTGAACCTGCAACTGTGCCTAACAACTCACGCGCGCCGCGCTTGAGTTCTTCGGCATCGCGATAACCGAGCTTCTCTTTGATGTGTTTGCAGTGACTCTCGACCGTTTTGCGGCTAATACCGAGTTTTGTCGCAATCTCGCCAACACCATGCTTGGCAGCGATCAGGCCAAACACTGCTATTTCGCGATCGCTTAGAATATCAAGGCCGGGTGGAAGATTCCGACCACCGGCAAACTTACGCATGACAACGGAAGTAATTGCTCGACTGGCGTAAATCTCGCCCGCCAGCACAGTCTCAATCGCGTGCATCAATTCTTTGACGGAACTGTTCTTCATCCAGTAACCAGATGCTCCGGCACGCAAGGCGCGCTCCGCATAGGTCAGTTCCGATTGCCGCGTCACGACAAGGATGCGAATACGCGGAAATTCCGTCGCGAGATCTTTGATCCAGCGGATGGCATCGCGACTTTCCAGAAACGGTTCGATGAGCAGCACATCTGGGCGATGGTGTTGAACGAGCTTGTTCGCCTCCTCAAAAGTATGTGCGGCACCGCACACACGGTACAACGGGTCGCGGCCAATGATCGCGACCAAGCCTTGCTCGCTAATAATCGTATCGCCGACCGCCACAACCCGGTATGGTTGCGTGCCAGTCCGAGTTGCTGCGCTTTTCTTCACGGGTCGCGACTCTAAAATCGGCCGTGACTGTTGCAAGCGTTTACTTGCGTCTTTTACAAAAATACTTCGAGAAATTGCAGAGCGACGTTTCCGAAAATCGCCGTGTTCTTTATTGTGTTTTTAGTTGTTGTTGCGAAGTCGGGCGGAAACGTGTCAGGCGCATACATGCACTTAGTTATGCATGACGCTCCGACGTAGGCGCTTTGCCGCGGGTAGTCAGCTTGTTTCCGTCCAACCTGAAACTGCCGTCTGCGTTTTCAGGACCGCACAGACTCATACCCTCGCCAAATGACGCCAAACCAAAGGCCGAAGTCTGAGTTCTTCAACTTTAGTCCTCCTGTTGGCGTA
>QHRI01000081.1 GCA_003221375.1 Verrucomicrobiota bacterium | reverse complement strand
GATGAGTGGCGCGCGTACCGCGCTTTTTCTGCTGCTGGCTATCAATCTTTTCAACTATATCGACCGCCAAGTTCTGGCCGCGCTCGAGCCTGATATTCGCACAACTTTTTTCGCGCCTGACGACGTAAACGCCATGACCAAAACTGGTCTGCTTGGCGACGCATTCTTCGTAACTTACATGGTTAGCGCGCCAATTCTCGGTTTGCTCGCGGATCGGATCTCACGTTGGCTCATTGTTGGTTCCGCTGTAATTTTGTGGAGTCTGGCGAGTGGCGGCTCTGGTCTTGCGGCGACCTTCGCGATTCTTTTCGCTACTCGTGTATGCGTTGGAATTGGTGAAGGCGGTTACGGCCCGGCGGCGCCGACGATCTTGTCCGATCTCTTCCCGATCGAAACACGGGGTCGCATCATGGCAATTTTTTGCGCGGCGATTCCGGTCGGGAGCGCGCTCGGGTATGTGGTCGGTGGATTGATTGGTGCTCACTTCGGTTGGCGTTGGGCATTTTATCTCGTTGCCCCGCCGGGTTTATTGCTCGGCCTGCTCTGCTTCTGGCAACGCGACCCGCGCTTCGCTGCAGGTCATCTGGCACAAAAGTCACCGCGCCGAAGTCTGCGCGCCTATCTGAATTTGTTCCGCACACGTTCTTTTCTCATCAATTGCGTCGCCATGACGCTGATGACTTTTGTCACGGGCGGTTTGGGCTTCTGGGTGCCGGCGTATCTGCGTTATCGCAACCAAAGTCCCGACGTGGGCATGACGATTTTTGGCTTGATTACCGTAGTCGCGGGTTTGGTCTCGACACTTCTGGGAGGCATTATTGCCGACAGGTTGCGTTCGCGCTTCGCAGGTTCCTATTTCTGGGTCTCGGGAATCGGGATGCTGATCGCGTGTCCGTTTTTTATCGCGACGCTTTACGTTCCGTTTCCTGCAGCATGGATTACCATGTTTCTCGCGATCTTTTTCTTGTTTCTAAACACAGGTCCCTCAAACACGGCTCTGGCCAACGTTTCGTTGCCGGCGGTACGCGCGACGGCATTCGCGGTAAACATTTTCGTTATCCACGCGTTCGGCGATGTGCAGGCATTCTGGCTCCTGGGATACATTGGTGGTCACACAAATATGCACATGGCATTCCTGTTTGTGTCCGGAATAATTCTCCTTTCCGGCGTGGCCTGGCTGATCGGCGTGAAATACCTGCCGGCTGATACAGCTGCCGTAGAAGCTCAAAACTGACACGGGGCAATAACGCAGTTTCGCGAGCACAAACCAAGCTGCGGGGGGATCTCGCGCACTTGATTGATCGGTTATTGTTGCTGTTACGGTCCCGGTGGAGGAGACGCGCTCTCGGGCCTTACTGGCTTCCTGTGAGGACGCGTTTGGGTGCCTTCCGTGGTTCTTTCGCTCGGATTTGTTGCCTCGGGTGGAGATTCCCGGGTCGTCCGAGAAGGTTCTCTTTGAAGTTCCGCACCGCCGCTCGGAGGTTCGGTTTCCTCCGGCCTGGCTCTGGTGCTCCGTTCCTCTCTAGTTCCGCTTCTCTCGGATTCTGTTTCTTCCGGTCTTGGTCTCGTGCCGCGCTCTTCTCTTGTTCTGCTGCTTGGAGATTCCGTTTCCCCAGGTCTGGCTCTCCGGCGCTCCTCTGTAGCCGGAGGGCTCGCAGCGGCACCCTCGCGTTCGCGCGGCGGCGCCGTAGCATGAGGTCTCGCTGCTGTCTCGCGCGGACGTGGCGATTCTCTGCCGGCTGATGAAGCCGCCCCGGCCGGTGACCTTCCAGTAGCTGGCGGAGCCGTTGCTGCAGGCGAGGCGCCCCCGGCCGGCGGTGACCCAGCTACGCCTGCACCGGTGGTTGCTCCGGTAGAGACACCCGTTGTGGTCGTACGGGAAACTCCAGCGCCAATTTCCGCCCCAGGGCTTACGCCGTAGTAGCCATAGACGTTGGTAATGTAATCGGGTCTCGAATATTCATCGATGCGCGCATAATCGAATACTGGCGCGCTGTAGATTCGCTCGCGATCAACTGTCACAGTGAGAACGTTTACGTCAGATGCGGGAGAATAGACTGCCCACGGAACCGCAACGAGTTTACCACCGGCGGCAGCACGTGCTCCGCCCTCGCTGGTGGAAAGAACAGTGTAGGCCATGCACCCTGTGCTACGATCGATCATGACGTCTTTGACAACGCCGATTTCTTCGCCCTGCGAGGATTTCACTTTGGTGCCGACGAGCTTGCTGACCTGAACGGTCGAACTCTGGGTTTGTGCTGACATGGAAACAACGACCGCACCCAGAACGGCGATCATTGCTCCGAATAAGCGTAATGTTTTCATAAGGGATGGGGTTGCGGGTTAAACTGATGGAGCCGCTACAAACCAATCGCCGCGCACCGTTGCCACAGATGTGAAAACAAGTGGCGAAGCTGGAAAAATTCGATCCCTTGTGAACTCTGAATGTCGACCTCGCATTGTCTCACGGTCTGCTTATTTATAGCGGCTGGCATTCATGCGTACGCCGATGGTGTTCCAAACGATTGCACACAGCTCATTGTGGGGATCGCGCCCACGGGGAATTCCATGCGCGGCGAGCTGCGACTCTTTGAACGTGCACACGGCGGGAATTGGACGGCGATCGCTGGGCCCTTTCCGGTGTTGTTTGGTAAAAATGGGCTCGCCTGGGGCACCGGGCTTGCGGGGCAAAATGAATCCGGCGTTCGAAAGAAAGAACGCGATGGTCGCGCGCCTGCGGGCGTTTTCGAGATTGGTCAGGTTTTCGGATACGAAGCGCAGCTGCCTCCCGGCGGCGACTATCCATATCGACAGGTGACGGAAGCAGACATTTGGAGCGATGACCCCCGCTCGCCTAACTACAACCGGCACATCGTGATCGATCCGAAAAATCCGCCGGATAATTACACGCACGAAAAAATGCGCTCGGGCGATTTCGCTTATCACTGGCTGGTGGAGATTCGTCACAACTCCGATCCGCCAGTGCCTGGCGCAGGAAGCGCGATTTTTTTTCATATCCGCCGCGGCGTGAATCGGCCGACGACTGGCTGCACGACGATGGCGCAGGAAAACCTTGTGAAGCTGATCGTCTGGTTGCGAGCAAAACGGCATCCCTGTTACGCATTGTTGGCCGCTAACGAATACGAAAAAAAGTGGCGTTCGTGGAACCTGCCTTCACCGGATACGTTGGGGCGAAGCGACCCGACAAGTTTGCCTCGTTGATTGCTGAGATTGTTCAGTTAGTTTCGTTTTATGCGAAGACGTCCTAATCCTGACTCAGAGGCAAACATTCGCCGCATCGACACAAAAACGCGCGCTAAGAAACAGACGCATGGTTTTCAGGTCCACTTCCTTCGCGGAGAGAAAATCGTAACCAAGATGTTTAGCGACAGCGTCTATGGCAGTAAACTAAAGGCGAAGCGTGCCGCGCGGAAATTCAAACAATCGGCTCTGCGCCGTTTGCCGCGAAGAAAGTTTGTCGGGTTTAAGTAAGCGCACCACGATTACGGGGATTTTTCTGACGATAGACTTTCCAGCATTCGATGAATCCTGGCGCAAAGTCTTCTGGTCGCGCGGCGACCCAACCATCGATGATCGTCTCAGGAAAGAATGCGCCAGTTTCAATCTCTGTTCGGTTTGGCGAAAAGTCGCCAGCAACTTCGCCGCGATAAAGCCAGACAAACTCCTGGTCAGTGCGCTCTGAAGCAGGGAGCTTGGAAATTTTCGTGAGAGAAACGCCGATCCCGAGTTCTTCTTTCAGTTCGCGCCCCGCTGTTTCATCGTAACTCTCCGTGCCGGCTACGTGTCCAGCAGCGCTCGAGTCCCACTTCAGGGGATGCCGATCTTTCCAGCGCGAGCGTTGCTGTAAATAGACTTCGCCTGCAGGGTTGAAAATCAGGATATGAACGGCGCGATGCCGCAAGTTATTCGCATGCACCTCAGGGCGGCTGATATGGCGCAGAATTCTGTCATTTTTGTCGACGACTGGAAAACGCTCATTGTTCGTTAGCGTCATATCCGGGTACGGCGGCGGGGCGATGAAATTCGCCAAGGCGATCCATTGAAATAACGACAGCTCTTCCGCCCGAGTTTTTGGATCGATGTTGACGTGGCGCGCGAGAGAATCCCAGTCTTGGACTCGCTCTCGAAGCAACTTTCTCAGTTGCTTTCTCCTTTGAGAAAAGCCCAGGCGAATCAATTCGAGAAGCAATCCTTTGTCGTGCGCCGGCAATTCCCGCGGGTCTCGCGGCAAGACCCGCACTACTGCGGAATCGACTTCAGGTCGCGGGTAGAAGACGGTTGCTGAAAGAGTGCGCAGATATTTTACGTGATGGCGCAACTGAGTGCGCAACGTCAGAGCGCCGTAATCATCAGTAGACGGCTGTGCAGAAAGGCGAGCCGCCATCTCCTTTTGTAATGTGAACAACCACAGAGCGATAGGGCTTGGATGCGCAAGGAACTTCAGAAGCAGTGCGCTCGAGATGTTATACGGGAGATTGCCGACCAACTTCACGCGTTGACGCGCGAACAAGAGACGCGCATCGAATTTGAGCGCGTCGATGTTCAGTATTTCCAGTCGCTGATGAGCGAAACGGTCCCGTAAAAAATTGGCAAGGCGCGCGTCTTTTTCGATCGCAAGAACCCCCGCGCCTTTATCAAGAATAAGTTTTGTTAGCGCTCCGAGGCCTGGCCCGATTTCGAGCACGTAATCATCTGACGTGATCTGCGCTTGATCGACAATCCATCGGGCAACGTTTTGATCGTGCAGAAAATTCTGGCCGAGAGTTTTAACTGGCGAGACGTGAATTTCTCGAAGCGTCGCCCGTATCTCCGAGAGCTTCATACCAACGTCACCGAAAGCGCTGCGAATCCGGCGAAATCAACCTTTTTGTTCACAAAATCGTGTGAACAAAATATGGAGGAAGCCGGAATTTTATTCACAAGTTATTCACGGCAGTTTCCTAGGCATATGCTCGATATAATCAGCACGTCGAACGACGCCTGCGCTTCCGCTCATTGAGCTTCTTCCAATTCCGTGCGCCGGCGTTTTTTTCGGGCCGCCAAATACGTGCGGCGCGCATCCTTCAGTGACACGCCTTCGATGAAGTATGCGGTCGCGGCGCGACCGATCGCGTACGTTCCCGAGCCGGCCACAAGACCGCAGACAACGTTGCCCCAACCGGGAAAGAATTTCAGGATTGCGCGGGCGCCTTCACGCAAGACCATCGCCGCGCCAACATTTGCACCGAGGGCGCCGGCGAATTCCGCGGCAGCCCGCACGCTGCGTTCCCGCCCACCAACATACATGATTCCGGAAATCATCATCAGTTGCAGGCTGGTCAGGATCGGTAGATCGGCTAGCGGGATTGGTTGCGCACCGATGGCCGTACAGACAGCGGTCGTAGATTTTACCAAAAGTTGCGCGACTTCGCGTTGTCCTTCGCGGTCGCGCGATATCCGGATCATCTCCATCCGCGCTTCATTCGGCAGTTCGCGTGCCAGAATCGACATGAGGCGGTGCGCTTCTGCGGGGGGAATTTCAAATCCCTGATCGTTATCGATTGGAACCAACCTCAATGTTTCTAAAAAGGCGCCTCGTCTCACGAGATTTGATCGGACTGCGTGGTCGTCGCGTGTCGCACCGAGGCCGTTGTGATCCTGGGAAACGATCGTCTCGGACGACGGAACAATGACCTCGATGATCTTGCGGTCCGTTTCCAACGTCTCATTCCAGCTAAGGTAACTGTTTAACTCAGCCAGGTCGCGTTTCTCCGCTTCGTGTGCGACTCGCTCATCGCG
>QHRI01000080.1 GCA_003221375.1 Verrucomicrobiota bacterium | reverse complement strand
GCGCAACGAGTTCAGCGCTGCTGCTTCAGTTGCACGCACAAAATCCAGCTCGATGACGCGCTCAATGTCGTGATAATCCTGTTTCGGCAGTCGCAGAGCCATGGATCGTTGATTTTCACGCAGGTCGCACGCGATGACAAGAAATGAAGGAGTGACGGCTTCCGTTTCAATCGCGTAGCCTCCGCGAACGCGGCAGCCGTCACTGTGAGCAGGCTTGCTTTTGGTGATGTTTTTTACTTGGATCGTACTGTGAGCTCGGCTTCGGATGAGGTGACTTCAATGACTACGCGCGGTGCGAGCGAACAAAAGGGCGGCTTTGCGTTCACGACGACGCATTGGAGCGTGGTGTTAGAGGCGCAGGGTGAATCGCCGGCGGCACAAGAGGCGCTGGAAAAACTTTGCCGCACTTATCGACGCGGTGCGCAAGGAAAAAGGACGACTTCGTTCCTTTCTGCTTGGGGGACTAAAATATTTTCTCGCCAACGAGCAGCGTCGGGCGATGGCGGTTAAACGAGGAAAAGGACAACAGCTGATTTCGTTGCACGAATTGCGTGCCGAGCGACAGATCGAAATCGAACCAGCGGATCCAACGACTGCCGAAATGATTTACGAACGCCGATGGGCTCTAACGGTGTTGGAACGCGTGCTCAGCCGATTGAAGGATGAATACAGCGCCGCTGGTAATGTGGCGTTGTTTGATTCGTTAAAAGAATTGCTACCTGATGAACCCGGCTCGCCGTCACAAGCGGAGATCGCCACACGCTTGGGGATGACCGAGAATGCGATCCGCCAGGCATTCTACAGATTTAGGCAACGCTACCAGGCGTTATTGCGCGACGAGATCGCCAACACAGTTGCGACACCGGGCGATATCGAAGATGAGCTGCGCCATCTCATTGCCGTGCTCGAGGCGTAACGCATGGCAGAATTTTACGGAGTACAAACGGGGAGTGCCCAAGCGACTCCAACAATGATCAGGGTAATCAGAATCTGCCGGAAGTGCGGCGCAAAGATCTTCTCCGACGTGCCGGAAAGGCTTTGCCCCAGATGTGTGCTGAAAAGCGCGCTTGGCAATTTCCCGGACGCGGCTGTAGCCGGGGGCGACTGGTCCGCCGAAGCCGCCTACTCCGCCGAAGCAGCTGCGAAGGCCGGATCGGCGAAGGCGGATGACCCCGGTCGCTCGGACACACCTTCAGCTGTTGATGACAATGGAGCGCCTAACAACAAGAAATCCGCGAGCGTTGCTGAATTGCTCGGAGAACTGGGCGATTACGAATTGCTGGAGGAAATCGGTCGCGGCGGTCAAGGCGTAGTATTTCGCGCCTGGCAAAGGAGTCTTAGCCGCACAGTGGCGGTGAAGATCATTGGCGCTGGTCAGTTCGCTACTAATGCGCACCTGAAACGCCTTCGCCGGGAAGCGGAAGCGGCGGCGAAGCTCAACCATCCGGGGATCGTGCCCATCTACGAGGTTGGCGAGCGCGATGGGACGAGCTACTTCAGCATGCGGTTCGTTGAAGGAGATCCGCTCGACGAAGTCGTTAGTCTTGGGCCGATATCGACCCGACAGGCCGCAGAACTCATCGCGAAAGTCGCGCGCACTGTGCACTACGCACACCAACACGGCATTCTGCATCGAGACATCAAGCCAGGAAATATTCTGTTGGACGCTAACGGCGAACCGCACCTGACTGATTTCGGCCTCGCCCGGCTGGTGGAACATGGGAGCACCGTCACGGGCTCGCAGGAGATAATGGGAACGCCCAGTTACATGGCGCCCGAGCAGGCGATCGGTAACAATGCAGCTGTCAGCAGCTCCACAGATGTCTACGGACTCGGCGCGGTTCTCTACGAACTGCTCACTGGCCATCCGCCGTTTGCCGGAGGAACAACCTACGAAACGATTCGGCTGCTGCTGGATTCGGAGCCACGGCAACCGCGTTCGTGGAACCGGAAAGTTGATCGCGATCTTTCCGCCGTTTGCCTGAAGTGTCTCGAGAAAAATCCGCGTTACCGCTACTCGTCGGCGCTCGAGCTGGCCGAGGATCTTGAACGTTGGTTATGGCACGAACCGATCCGCGCGAAACGCAGCGGATTTTTTACCCATGTTCGAAAATGGGTGCAACGGAATCCCACAATCGCCGCCCTGATCATGTTATCGGTTGTCCTCGCCGCAGGTTTAGGCGCGATGATTTGGCAACGTGAATCAGTTCGCCGGATACCCGCGGGAATCGCCGTCCTTCCATTTGAAAATCTGAGCGACGACAAGGAGGACGCCTTTTTTGCCGACGGCGTCCAGGACGACGTTTTAACCAAGCTGGCGAAGATCGCCGATCTTAAAGTGATCAGCCGAACCAGCGTGATGCACTATCGTGGGAAACGAGATTTACGTCAGGTCGGCCGCACGCTTGGTGTTTCACATGTGCTCGAAGGAACCGCCCGTCGTTCTGGCGGCAAGGTGCATATCAACGCACAGTTAGTGGACACGCGCACCAACACGGGTGTGTGGGCGGACGGATACGAGCGGGATCTCAAGGAGGCATTCGCGATTCCGGCCGAAATAGCGCAAAAGGTCGCCGAGCAAATGCGCGCGAAAATTTCAACTGCCGAGAAAGCCGCCATCGAACGCAAGCCAACTGATGATCTGACTGCCTTCGAACTCTACGCACAGGCCAAAAATCTTCTTCTGACGAGCTTCAGCAGTGCCGCGAGAGCGAAATTGCTCCAGGCGGCGGATCTACTCGACCAAGCAATTATGCATGACCCGTTATTTTTTGAAGCATACTGCGAACTCGTCCACACCCATGGTCTGCTTTACTTTCTTGGTCTCGATCATACTCCGGCACGGCTGGCGTCAGCGGAAGCCGCCTTCCAAGCCGCATTTCGCCTTCGTCCGGACGCAGGTGAAGCACATCTTGCGCGCGCTGAAAATCTTTATCACGGATACCTCGACTATGATGGCGCTCTGGCAGAACTGGCTATTGCGCGCCTGAGTCTGCCGAATGATTCTCGAGTATTCGCAGTCACAGGCTTTATCCTGAGGCGCCAGGGTCATTGGGAAGAATCGACGCGAAACTTGCAGCGCGCGATTGATCTCGATCCGCGCAATTTTTATTTGTTACAGCAGATCGCGCTTAGTTACGGAGTTCTACGGCAGTATCCTGAAGAAATTTCCGTCCTGAATCGAGCTTTGGTCATCGAACCAGCCGATGTGGACACGGAAGTAGCGCTTGCGGCCGTCCAATTTCATTGGAAAGCGGATACCCGGCCGTTGCATCAGGCAATTGAGTCCATTCGAGCCACAAATCCTGCTGCCCTGCCGAGTGTTGCCAATGACTGGTTGAGTTGCGCGCTGGCGGAGGACGACATAGCCGCGGCGCGAAATGCATTGGACGCGTTCGGCGAAATACCGCTGACCGATTACGCCGTTCATCTAAATCGCCCGTTCATGGAAGGCGTCATGGCTCGAATGAGCAATGATGAAAGTAAAGCCCAAGTTGCCTTCGTTGCGGCGCGTGCAGAGCAGGAGAAAATCGCCCAAGCCCAACCAAATTACGGTCCGGCACTGTGTGTATTGGGCCTGATCGACGCCGGTCTCGGGAGAAAAGAAGAAGCATTACGAGAAAGCCGCCGCGCAGTCGAACTCCTCCCCGTCCAAAACGATGCAATTAACGGCCCGCTTATGATTGAGTACCTGGCAATGACTGCTGCTTGGGTCGGCGACACAGACCTCGCTTGCGAACAGCTGGCCGTTGTGACTGGTCAACCAGCTCCAATCAGCTACGGTCAGTTGAAGCTCCTGCCGTTCTGGGACCCATTGCGCGAGGATCCACGCTTCGAAAAAATTCTTGCCTCTCTGTCACCAAAATAAACTTGCAGCCAATTGTGCGGGTAACTATTAGCGCGCCGCCAAGTTCCAAGCGCGCTCGCTGCACCCGAAAATGCTATCCTTCACCATCCTTAATTTCCGCTCCCGCTTTTGCTGCATTCATTTCGTTGATTTTTCGATGAAGCGTGCGGCGGCTGATGCCGAGCTCTTTGGCAGCGGCGGTCACGTTGCCATTCGTGGCTGCGAGCGCCTGGGCAATCAATTTTCTTTCCGTCTCGTGTAAATCGAGCGGGCTCGTTTTTTCGCCGAAGGCCTGAGCTGAACCTCCGCCCGGAAACTTTGCCCTGGCCGCTTGTCGCACCGCCAGGGGCAAATCGCGCAGCGTAATCTTTGGCCCCGTCGCCATCACGACGCCATGTTCGATCGCCGTGCGCAGCTCGCGAACGTTGCCCGGCCACTCGTAAGTCAGCAGCGCGTCCATCGCATCGGGTGTCAGATCCACAAGAGGCTTCTCGTTTGCCTTGCAGAAGTGGCGCAAGAATCCCTGGACCAAGATTGGGATGTCTTCCTTTCGTTCGCGCAACGGCGGCATGGTGATGCGCACCACATTGAGGCGGAAATAAAGGTCGTCGCGGAATTTTCTCTCGCGCACCAGTTGTTCGAGATTCTTATTCGTGGCTGCAACGATCCGCACATCCGCGTGCAACGTTTGATTGCCGCCAACGCGCTCAAATGCGCGGTCCTCACTCATGACGCGAAGCAATTTCACCTGAGTGCTCGCATCGATCTCGGCCACTTCATCGAGGAAAATCGTGCCGCCGTTGGCTTGCTCGAATCGGCCGATGCGCCGCTCATATGCGCCGGTGAACGCGCCTTTCTCGTGTCCGAACAACTCGCTTTCCAGAAGTTGTGGAGAAAGCGCCGCACAATGCACCGCTACGAACTTCGCCTTATTGCGCCGGCTTAAATTATGAATGGCGTGTGCGGCCAATTCCTTGCCTGTCCCGCTTTCGCCTTCGATCAGCACATTGGCTGATGAAGGCGCAACTTGCCGGATTGTGTCGAGCACTTCATGTAACGCTGTTGAGTCTCCCCAGATGTTCTCGAGACCGTAACGTTCATCGACTTGTTCCCGGAGCGCGCGATTTTCCTGTTCAAGCTTGCGGCCCTGTACCGCGCGCGCGATCAACAACTCAACTTTATCGAGGTTGAGCGGCTTGGTCACGAAATCATAGGCACCGCGTTTCATTGCTTCCACAGCAACATCCACCGACCCGTAAGCAGTCATCATGATGCACACAGGAGGGCGCGGCATTTTCAACGCACGATCGATCAAGTTCATTCCATCTTCGCTGCCGAGACGCAGGTCCGTGAGGAGCACATCGATCTGCTCCCGATCCAGCACGTCGATCGCCCCAGCAATATCGTGAGCGACGTACACATCATAATCGTTCTCAAGTAAACTTCGGAGCCCGTCCCGAGTGTGCTTCTCGTCATCAACAATGAGAACCGTGGGCTGTAGATTCATTGGCTTCGCCACGTTAAATCCTTAAACAGTTACATCGTTACAACGGCATGTCGGGCAACTCTCCATTTGTAACTTTTGTAACGTTTTTAACTACTTTAACAAGTCGTGGGGAGGCTTCGGATTTCGCTATTGGATCGGAGACACTTCGAGATGCGGCCAAATCCCACAGTCAAAGAAATATAGCCATGCGAGGGAAATGATGTATCCTCGCCGCCGGTGCAGCAGCGAATTCTCCACGGTCTGATGTCCATTCTTCTCGCTGGTTGCCCAACCGCTTTCGCCGCTGAAGAGTCCATTAGCAGCGACGATTACTGGAAACTGTCCGCTCAAGAAAAAAACGTTGTGATCTACAGCCGGCCCCGTCCAGGTTCGCCGCTGAAGGAATTCAAAGCTGTCGGCCCGATTGACGCGCCCCCCGGCGCCGTCTGCGCGGTGATCGACGACTTCCAGAACTATCCGAAATTCATGCCGTACACGACCGAGTGCCGGCTGATCAAACGCGATGGCGATTCGATCGTGGGATATCAGAGACTTTCGCCAAAAGTTTGTGCGGACCGCGATTACACATTGCGCGTCTGGAAGAAATCATGGCCCTCGGCTGATGGTTTAGTTTTTATGAGTCATTGGTCCCCAGCCAACGAACTCGGGCCGCCAGAAAAGAAAGGCGTCGTGCGCGTAAAACTTTGCGAGGGTAAATGGCTGCTCGAACCCGATGGCGCAACAAAAACTCGTGCCACTTATTCCATTTATACCGACTCGGGTGGTTTTATCCCCTCTTTCATTGCCAATCGCATTAGCTTGACGGGAATCACGAAACTCTTCGCAGCCGTCCGCAAGCAGGTTAAGGATCCAAGGTACGCTGTTTCAATGCCTGGCGGACCAGGCGGCATCGGCATTCCTGCCAATCGGGGGAATCGGCTGGAAGCCGATACGACTAACGAAAAAAGCAAGAAACCCGAATAACGAATGACTCAAAGACGAGCGTGATTCGCGATTCGAGAATCGTGACTCAGCACTCAGCACTACAGTATAGCGATTTAACGACTTAACGAATCACTTCGGTGATTCGCTTTTCGTCATTTCTGTTAGATTTCGCGCGATGAAAACCAATCGTTTGCTGTCTGTTATCGGCGCCATTGTTGTAACGGCGGCGCTGGATCTGCCCACGGCCGAACCGGCCCAGATAACTCCCAAGAAACCTGTTTCAACTAAATATCAGGGAGCGACTGTAGATGATCCGTATCAATGGCTAGAAAAAG
>QHRI01000442.1 GCA_003221375.1 Verrucomicrobiota bacterium | reverse complement strand
CGGGGCGGTTTTAGCCAATCGCACTGCGCGACCGATCCGATCTGCACACCGAGTCGTTGAAAGTTAGCACGCATCGTGCAGATGCGACGATTTTCTCGATCGAACGCCGCAATGAATGCTCGATTTTTGACTCGCTCTGCAATAAGGGCGGTTTTCCCGCCCGGCGCTGCGCACGCGTCGAGGATTCTTTCTCCGGGTTTTGGATCCAGTAGCTGACAGGCAATTGTGGTGCTGGGGTCCTGAATGTAGCAATGACCCTGTTCCAATGCGTCGGTGGGCAACGAACTGACCTTTACAAAATTCGGATGATCAGGCAAAGGACGTGACTCTGGATAAATCCGGAAGAATTCTGTTCGATCGATTCTCAATAAATTGATACGCGCGTAAATTGGAGGGGGAAGGTTGTTCCATATGCAGAGCTCTTCCGCGTGTTGAGGTCCGAAGTGTTGCGCCCATCGCTCGACAAGAAATTCGGGATGCGATGTCCGAACAAATAAAGGCTGCGCATCGGCACGAGCGATTAACTCGGCGCTGCGCCGTATTGCGGCCCGCAGGATGCCGTTAATTATCGTCCGCTGTCTTCGGGGCGCGAGATCCACGGTTTCGTGAACCGCGGCATGTTGAGCTGTCTTGAGCAGAAAAAGCTGGTACAACCCGAGTCGCAGAATGTCGCGAAGATCCGTATCAATCTGCGAGCTGCGCAGGGAGCTGATCCAAAAATCCAGCAAAGTTAAATTGCGCAGGACACCGTAAAAAAGTTCAAAGGCAAATGCGCGATCCGGGTCGGTCAGTTCCGCCTTTGCGATAAGTTCCGAGACAATCGAGTCGGCAAACCGCTTTTCTTTTCGCCAGGTGCGCAGTGCTCTCAGCGCAATTCGGCGAGCGGAAAACCGCGCCATATTGTGAACAAACCGTTATTGCGGCTTGACGCTGGCCCGTCCAATCGAATGATAATGAAAGCCCAGTCGNNNNCCACCATGAGGTCAACGTTGGCGAATTCGTTCCATTCCGTGGCGATGACCAGCGCTTCGGCATCACTCACTGCTTCAAGGGCAGACGATGCAAATTCCGTGTCAGCAATCGCCTTGATGGTGCGGGCTTTATTCATTCCTTTCGGATCGTATGCAACGACATGTGCTCCGTCGCGAAGCAGGTCTGCCACCAGTTCGATTGCGACAGACGAACGGAGATCGTCTGTATCGGGCTTGAATGTGAGACCCCACACTGCAATTCGCTTTTCTCGCAAGACCCATAGTGCTTCCCGAATCGCCTTTAGAAATCGCTCTTTTTGGGCGTTGTTAATGCGCTGTACTTCCTTGAGTAAATTAAACGGAACACCAAGCCGCTCACTGATCGTGACGAAGGCGGCAATGTCCTTGGGAAAACAAGAGCCGCCGTATCCGATTCCGGCATTAAGAAAATCGCGGCCGATTCGATGATCCATTCCAATTCCGTCGGCGACTTTTTCAACATCGGCACCACTTGCTTCGCAAATCGTGGAGACCGCGTTGATATACGAAATTTTCAGCGCGAGAAATGAATTCGCGCAATGTTTGATGAGCTCGGCGCTGTTAATATCAGTCACCAGAATCGGCGCCATAAATGGCTCATAAACCTTCTTCATCAGGTCGATGGCGCGTTCGCTTTGGGCTCCAATCACAATGCGGTCGGGTTTCATCAGGTCGGCTACCGCGCAACCTTCACGCAGAAATTCAGGATTACTGACCACGTCGAAGCTTGCGCCATGGCGGTTATATCTTTTGATTGATTCTGCCACTTTTTCGCCGGTTTTTACGGGCACCGTGCTCTTGTCGACAATCACTCGGTAATCCGTTAAGACTCCCGCGATTTCGCGGGCGACTTTCTCCAGAAAGCTAAGATCGACGTCGCCATCCGGCTGTTGTGGAGTAGGCACGGCGATAAAGACAATCTGAGAATTCTTCACGCCTTCCTCGATGCTGCCGGTGAAACGTAACCGGTGCGCCGACACATTGCGGTGGATTATTTCTTCAAGTCCGGGTTCATAGATTGGCACTTCGCCGGCTTGGAGTTGCTTTATTTTTTGCGCGTCGTTATCGACGCAAATGACATTATGTCCGACATCGGCGAAACAGGCGCCCGTCACCAGGCCGACATAACCGGAACCGATGATTGCAAGATCCATGATTGAAGAATGGTGCGGGCGAATCAGCCGCAGCACAAGTGGAACAAATCCAGGTCGTACGGCGTTGTTCGCTCGCCCGCGTTCATTCTCCCTCGGACGTGGGATCGAAGTTCAAATCGAATCCAAATTTCGGGAATGCCTTGAGGGTTATGGTGAATAGGAGGCCGTATTCTTTACTGCCGTTATTATCGCGTATTACGCCGCCGAAGGAGGCAACCCAGCTCGACAAGTCCCGATAAATGGAGTAGCGCTGCTGCTCGAGGAGGCCAGTTTCTCCTTCGTATTGCTCCTGGACTCCAACGCCCCAGTTATCATTGATACGATAATAGCCGCCGACGACAAACAAACTGCTATCCTGAAAGAACGGGTTGCCATTCAAGTAGCGGTGCGCAACGGTCAATTGCAGATTGGCCATTGGTTGTACGCTGGCAACTGTATCGACTTCCGTAAATCCTTTATCGAAGGCTGGGAGCTGAGAGTTTACCGAGAATGATACCCACGGCAGCGGTGTAAAACGCAGGTTGTTAACCAGGTTTGAATAATCGGTAGGCTGGTAGGGGTTCACGAATTGCACGTCAACGAAGCTATCGAGTTCCAGCCAGGTCATT
>QHRI01000079.1 GCA_003221375.1 Verrucomicrobiota bacterium | reverse complement strand
TGGCTGCGCGTTTGCAAGAATTCATTCGGCTGGCCAACCTCTTCGCCGATTGGGTCAAGGCCGACCAACACTTCGAAATTGCCGCGCCGGTAAGCATGGGAGTGGTTTGTTTTCGTTTTGTTGGCCCTATAGCCGGCGGCGCTGACGCCGGGGGGAGGTCAGCGCCCTCTACTACAACAGAAGACAATCTCGATCAGCTAAACAGCGCGATTGTTGAAGAAATAAATGCAAGCGGTCGCGCTTATCTTACGCAGACGAAATTGCAAGGGAGAACAGTGATGCGAATCGGGCTGGGCAATGTTCTCACGACCGAAGATCATTTGCGCGAGGGTTGGGAACTGATCCAAGAAGCGGCAAAGGAGTTAATCGTGAGAGGTGAGAAGTGATTAGGGAAAAGTAGTCGATCTCATCACCTCTCACATCTCACTTTTCACCCCTCACTGGGTTGCGGCTGAGGACACCCGCCGCTACAATTTTCTCCGTTATGATGAAGTTACTGCGCAAGCACCGGGACTGGCTGATGATCGTGATCGCGATTCTGGCGATTCCCTTCATTTTCTATTTCGTTCAACGGCCGGACTACGGAGCGATGCGCTCCGATAAGTTTGCTCGCATTTATGATCGGAACGTCTCGATGTTGGAAGCGCAGCAAACGGTGCGTCTGCTCACCCTTGCCCAGGCACTCGGTATGTCCGATTTTGTGCAAACGCTGACGGCAGGCGCCGGTAGGGACCAGAACCAGACTGCCGTCCAATTTATCGTCAACCTGCTGGTCCTGCGGCATGAAGCGGCCCAGCTCGGCATTCGTCCGGGTTACGCTGAGATTGCCAATGTGGTACGCACATTGCCGGCGTTTCAGGGCGATTCGGGATTCGACATGAAAAAGTTCACCGATTTTGCGCCGACTTGGTTGACGCCTATGGGGCTTTCCGAAGAGCACATCGAACAACTCGTCCGGGACCAGCTGTCGTTGAATCAAATCAAACAGCTTTTAGCCGCCGGTGTGACGGTTCCCAAAGGGGAACTCGATGAAAATTTCCAACGCAGTCACGACACATTATTTGTGACGGTTATTCGATTTCAGTCCGCTGATTTCGGTAAAGACATCCAAGTTAGTGATGAGGACGTGCAAAAGCACTATGACGCTCATAAGGCTGAACTTAAGACTGATGAAAAACGCAAGGTCGAGTTTGTCAGCCTGGCACTCACCGATGAGGAAAAGAAATTATCCGGCAAAGAGCGCATCGAGGTTTTGCAAAAACTTTCCGACCGCGCGACTGATTTTACCCAGGCGTTGCTAGAAAAAGGGGCAGATTTCAAACAGGCTGCTGCTAAATTTCAGTTGCCGGTACATGAGACAGGCGAATTCTCCAAAACAGAACCCGACCCGCAGTTGAAAATGGATCCGGCACTTGGTGCCGCAGCTTTCAAGCTTTCAACTCAGGAGCCGAACAGCGATCCCATTCAGGTAGCAGACGGATTTTATATCCTGCATCTCGCAGGGGCTAACGAGGCGCGTCCGCTCACACTGGAAGAAGCGAAACCGAAGATCGTGGAGACGATAAAGAAGTCGAAAGCGCGCGAAGTGATGTCAACCAAAGGTGCGGAGGTCGTACAACAATTGCGCGAAGCGAAGCAGTCCGGACAACCACTCGAAGCGGCGGTCCAAAAAGCGGGTGGGAAAGCTGAGAAGATCCCACCATTTTCAATAATCGAAGAGGAGAAACCAGAATCTCAAGCGAAAGAACCGAAGAAGAATGAACCGTCTGATCTTCCCTTGATCAAACAGGCTGTAGCGTTTCTGAACCCGGGCGAGATCGGCGATTTTTTCCCGATGGGTGAAAACGGATTTGTAGCGATTTTGGAAAAACGAGAGCCGCCAGGCGAAGCAGACGCTTCTGAGAAGAAGGCGACATACGAGAAAAGGCTTCTCGATAATAAACGGCGAATTGTTTTGATGGAATGGCTTCGTGACCGTGGGCAAGCCGCCGGCCTGCAATTTACGAAAGGCTGAGGCTCAAGGAACGGCGGTCTTGAGACCACCGCTTCTTGATGAGTCACTGAATTCGATAAAAGGTGGAAACCCCTGACGAAATCTTTGACGACGCCAACGGCGATCTGGCGGTCGGCGATCTGGAGAGTGCTGTGGAAAAGTACGGGCGTTGTGTGCAGATTGCGCCCGATTTCTTCGATGGCTGGCACGCGCTCGGGATGGCGCTGATGAAACTGGGTCGATTCACCGAGGCGATCGAAGCGGGAAAGAAGGCCGTTGAGCTTCGTCCCAATGATCAAATCGGCTGGACAAGTCTTTCGTTGTTCTACAATCGTGCCGGCAACATCAAGGAAGCCGAGGCAGCCGGAACGAAGGCGAAGATTCTTTCGTGGGGCGGGAAGATCTCAAAAGAGTCAAATAGTGAGAAGTGATTAGTGAGAAGTGCCGCCGACTTCTCACGTCTCACTTCTTACATCTCACCAAATATTCACCCTCTTATCCGGCGGTCTAACCATTGGCGATCCGTCGGGAACATTGAACGCCTGCTGGAATTCAGGCATGTCCGATATTGGGCCATTGCACCGATAATGGGTCGGCGAATGTGGATCAGTGTTTAAGCGCAGACGCAAATCGTCTTCACGCTGATTTCCCCGCCAGACCTGGGCCCAGCCGAGAAAGAAACGCTGTTCGGGCGTGAACCCGTCGATCTTTTGCTCGCGCGCCTGCGGGTTCTTATCGAGTGCTTTTTGCAGCGCAGCATAAGCTAGTTTGATTCCGCCAATGTCTGCGATGTTTTCGCCTTGGGTTAGTTCGCCGTTGATGTGCAGTCCCGGCAGTGGTTCATACTCGGAGTACTGATCCACCACTGCTTTGCGACGCCTGTCGTATTCTTCCGCTGATTGGTTGGACCACCAATCGCGCAAATTTCCAGTCGCATCGAATTGCCGTCCCTGATCGTCAAAGCCGTGAGTCATTTCGTGCCCGATCACTGCGCCCATGCCGCCATAATTGACTGCGTCGTCGGCATTCGGATCGAAGAATGGCGGTTGCAAGATTCCGGCCGGGAAAACGATCTCGTTCATCATTGGGTTGTAATAGGCGTTCACTGTTGGCGGCGTCATTCCCCATTCGCTGCGATCGACCGGTTTGCCGATTTTCTTGAGCTCGCGGTTGACCTCGAAGTTCGCGGCTCGCATGGCATTCGAGAAGTACGAGCCCCTGTCAATCTTGAGTGTTGAGTAATCGCGCCATTTATCGGGATACCCAATCTTGACGTTCATGGCGGCGAGTTTCTTGAGCGCTTCCTGCTTGGTCGGTTCGTCCATCCAATCAAGCGCCTTGATGCGGTCCGCCAGGGCGGCTTTCAGGTTATTGATCATTTCCAGAGCGCGCGCCTTGGCTTCGGGCGGGAAGTAGTCGGCGACATAAAGTTTGCCCAGCGCTTCGCCCAACGCTCCGTTGGTAGAAGCCACGACGCGTTTCCAGCGCGGCTTGATTTCCTTTGTGCCGCGCAGAATGCTTTGATTGAAGTTAAAATCTTCGTTTACAAAATCCTTCGAGAGTTCCTCGGCCGCATCATTAATTAAGTGCCAGCGCAGATAGGTTTTCCAATCGTCAATGGGTGTTTTGGTGAAGATTGCATTTGCGGTCTTGAAAAAGTCAGGCTGACCCACATTGATGTCACCCGGCTCTGCCAGATCAATCGCGGTGAAATAATCAGTCCAATTCCAATCAGGCATGAGTTTTTGAAGATCGGCCTGGGTCATTTTGTTGTAGTTCTTTTGCGGGTCGCGCAGCTCTACGCGTGTGCGGGACGCTTTGGCGAGAGATGTCTCCAGAGTCATGATTTTTTTGGCGTCGTCGGCAGCTTTGCTGGCCGCCTCGCCAAGCAGCGTCAGCATCTTTGCGACATGCTCAACGTAGGCGGCACGTTTCTTTTTCGAGTCGTTATCCGTCTTGGTGTAATAATCGCGATCGGGCAGACCGAGTCCGCCCTGATGCGCTTGCGCAATTTCCCGGGTACTATCCTTCGCATCCTGACCGGATCCGAACTCGAAGAATGCGCCGACGCCGATTGCGTGGAGGCGAGCGATAGCTTTGAGCAAATCCGACCTGTCTTTAATTGCGTCGATGCGCTTTAGCTCATCTTCCAACGGTTTCGTCCTCGCGGCTTCGATTGCCGTTTCGACCATGCCGCTTGCATAGTAGTCTCCCACTTTTTGGATTTCGGGGGCTGCTTTTGCATCGATGTGAGTATTTGCGGCCTTCTCCGTGATCTTACGCAGCGCATCACTGTTTTTCTCGGTCAACTCATCAAAGGCGGCCCACCGCGAATATTCGGGCGGCACAGGATTTCGCTTTAACCAGCCGCCATTGGCATACAGATAAAAATCATCCTGCGGTTTGACGGACGTATCCATGTTCTTTGGATCCAGCGGCGGAGGATTCTGATTGGCTGGCGAGACGCTTTGAGCTGGTGGGGTCGGCGATTCTGCCTGAGCGTGCAAACTAAACGCAGTCGAGAGCGCGACGATAAGAAGAAATGATTTCATGATTTTTGAACGAAAACGAACAATCCGGGTTACTTATTCGGGATTAGACGCTCAAAATGCAGTTCCGTTGAACAGTGCTCGCAACGAAGGCGAAAAATCCTGGTGGCATTCATTGTTCGTGTCACAATTTGGCCAACTACGGCCCATCCTTGAACTTTCGGCTCCACGGCGCCTTGAACCAAGTGAGGGATCTCACACTTGGTTTTGGACTACTCAAAGTAAATCGTCCGTCTTCCGCTCATGGGCGAGCTTCCGCGCTTCGCTTGGGATGACAGGGCTTGGTGTCAATGGCAGCTTGAATCCGTCATGTTTGTAGATCGGATCAAAGTTTTCGCCCAAGCTGGGAACGGCGGTCGCGGCTCTGTAAGTTTTCGCCGGGAAAAATTTGTGCCTAAAGGAGGACCGGATGGTGGTGATGGCGGACGTGGCGGCGATGTGATTTTATATGCCGACCGGCATGTCGATAATTTAACGAGTCTTTTTTACGAACCGATTATCAAAGCTAAAAATGGCAGCCACGGTAAAGGGAAGAAAATGGCGGGACGCACAGGCGCGAACAAGATCGTGAAAGTTCCCGTCGGCACAATCGTTTGGCGAGCAGGAGAAGAACAACGCCCAACGCCAAACGCCGAACGCTCAACGTCCAATTCAAATCAATCCGCACTTCGCACCCAGCCATCCGCAATCGATCTCATGGTCGATCTTGTACGCGATGGTGAGGAATTTGTGCTTTGCCACGGAGGGAAAGGCGGGAAGGGGAATGTGCATTTCAAGAGCTCGCGTAATCGCGCGCCGCGGCAATACACCGATGGTGAAGAAGGCGAGCATGGATATTTTCTACTGGAGTTGCGAACCATTGCGGACGCCGGATTAGTCGGTTACCCGAATGCCGGTAAATCGACATTGTTGCGGAGAATTTCAGCAGCGCGTCCAAAAGTCGCTCCGTATCCGTTCACGACTTTGCATCCGGTTGTTGGCGTCATGGAGTTGCCCGGTTATCGCCAAGCTACGATTGCAGACATTCCCGGTTTAATCGAGGGAGCGCATCGTGGACTTGGCCTGGGTCATGAATTTTTGCGCCACGTCACACGCTGTCCCATTTTGATATTTGTGGTTGATGTTGCCGGAAGCGAAGGACGCAATCCGTTGGAAGATTTACAGAACCTTCGCCAGGAAATCGATTTGTACGATCCGACTCTTTCATCGCGCCCATGGTTAGTGGCCGCGAACAAGATGGACTTGCCCAATGCGAACGAAAATCTCGAGATTCTACGACAAAGATTTCCGAGAATCAGCATCGTTCCAATCTCAGCCGCGAAAGGAGAGGGGATCGACGCGTTAAAGAAGGCGCTGACAGAGAGAATAAGCGCCGACAAGGATGCCCTTGTTCCCAATTAAAAGTGGACAATCCTCGAATCTCTAGCGAGACTGGCCGCTGTTTTATGGGGAGACGGGTTGTAGCTAGCTATTGCTCCAGCTTTCTGAAGTCGGAGATGTTGCACATTTACCGGCAGGTAAAAGCGCTGCGCGGGGTTGATACGTTTGTTGTCACAAAAGAGGTCCAGAATGCGGAACGATTTCCGTTTGAGAAGATAGAAGTCATTCCAAAACGGCGCACAAACCTGTTCGTGCACGGCTGGCTAAAATTCGTGGAGCGACGTCCGCCGATTGTCTATCGAGGCGAGTATCAAACGCTTGATTCTTTGTTGGAGCGGCATGGCGCCGACCTGATGCATATCTACTTTGGACATACCGGTGTGCACCTTCTCCCTTTTATCGAACAGTGGGACAAACCTTGCGTGGTCTCCTTCCACGGCGCAGATGTTGCCCACAAAAAGGACATTAAAGATTACCCCGCAAAATTACGTCG
>QHRI01000078.1 GCA_003221375.1 Verrucomicrobiota bacterium | reverse complement strand
AAACACCGCGACAGGTGATTATGCCCTCTTCAACCTCACAACTGGCACCCGAAACACGGCCATTGGTTTTTGGGCGCTCAATACCGACACAACCGGCGGCAAAAACACCGCCATTGGTTTTCAGGCATTAGCCGATAACACCATTGGCAAAAACAATATAGCAATAGGCTATGCGGCCGGTATTTTCACTACGGGCGATAACAATATTAATATCGGCAACGTCGGTGCCGAAGAGTCGGACACTATCCGCATCGGCACGGTAGGCGGTCGAGGCATACGCGACTTTCAGAGCCACACCTATATCGCCGGCATCAGTGGCGTAACCATCGCGGGAGGCGCACCCGTTGTTATAGATACCGACGGTCATCTTGGTTCGACAACCTCCTCGGAGCGTTTCAAAGATGAAATTAAGCCGATGGATAAGGCTAGCGAAGCGATACTTGCCCTCAAACCGGTCACCTTCCACTACAAGAAAGAACTTGATCCGGCTGGAATCCAGCAATTCGGCCTCGTGGCTGAGCAAGTCCAAAAAGTGAATCCAGCCCTCGTGGCATGCAATGCCGAAGGGAAAGTCTATTCCGGGCGCTACGACGCGGTGAACGCGATGTTGCTAAACGAGTTCCTCAAAGAGCATCGCAAAGTGCAGGACTTGGAAGCGAATGCCGCGCGCCAGCAAAAGCAAATCGAAGCGCTTACGGCAGATTTACATACGGTGCGCGCAGCAGTTGAAACGAACAATCACCTACCGCAAACGGCCTCCAACAATCAGTAAGGGTGCCAAGCACCTGCACGATCATTGGGACTCGGATACAACCGGGCTTGAAACTCGTATGCCGTTCCAGCAAACTATCGCAGCAAAGATTTTCGGGCTCGCCATAATCTTGTTAATGCTCACCATTGGGCTTGCCGGATTCTTGCTGTTTGAAGTAACTCGCACCAAGCAGGATCTGACGGTAGTGGCGAATTTCGATGTGCCCCTCACCCTGTCCGTGGCACGGCTACATGAATTTGGGCTTCGCCGTCGTCTTGCGTTTGAACGCTGGTTCGGCGCCTTGAACGCTCCTCAGCCGAATCCCGAAATTGTTGCCGAGGCGACCGAGAATTACGCGCTCTTTACTCGCAAACTTACAGATGAATTTTCCGCCGCCCGGCGCATCGTTAGCGCCTATCCGAAGAATGACACCGGCGGTCAAACTCTCGCTGAGGTAGAAACGCTCCTTGATCAAATTGAACCTGCCTATCAAATCATCAACAATCGTCAGCGCGAGGTGCTCGAAATGCAGCTTGCCGGTCAACATGATCGGGCCAATCAGCAATTAAATCTGCTTAACGACCTTCAGCGCACCGTCCAAAATCAACGTGAAGCGGTGAATTCGAAGATGGCAGCCTGGAGTCACTCTGCTGCCAAGGGAACCGAGCAACGCGAACGGCGCGTATTCTGGCTAACGATTGCTGCCACAACATCCACGGTGCTACTAGGCATCACTGTCGCAGCGCTTATCACAAACCGGCTTAGCAGACCCGTGCGGTCGTTGGCTATCGCCATGCGCGATGTTCAGCAAGGCAATCTCAACATACAATTGCCGATCGGTTCTACCGATGAGGTGGGGCGGTTGACCGATTCCTTTAATTTTTTCGTAAAGGAATTGCGCTCCAAGGAGCGTATGAAGCAGACCTTTGGGAAGTATATCGATCCGCGAATATTGGAGCACGTGCTCGCGCAACCTGGCGCAGAAACAGTCGCCGGGGGCCGGCGCGATATGACTGTGCTGTTCGCCGACCTGATTGGGTTCACAAGCCTGTCGGAACGGCTGACTCCTTTGCTCATGGTGACGCTCCTCAATCGGCACTTTGGTTTGCAAGCTCTTGCGGTGCAGGAACACCATGGCGTGGTGGACAAATTCGTTGGTGATTGTGTCATGGCCTTCTGGGGTCCGCCCTTTGTAAAGCCGGAAGAACACGCGGTACTGGCGTGTCGCGCCGCGCAAGCGCAATTCGCTGGGCTCGACACTCTGCGGCGGGAACTGCCGGATATCACAGGATTGCGCCGAGACCTGCCCACTATCGATCTATGCATTGGCATTTGCACTGGCGAAGTCGTGGTCGGCAACATCGGTTCGGATAACACACGCAGTTATACGGTAAGCGGCGACACTGTGAACCTCAGTGCGCGACTCGAAAGGGCCAATCGTGTCTATGGCACGCAAATTCTGATTAGTGAGACAACTGCTCAGGCGATCAGCTCACAGTTCGAAACGCGGCAGGTCGACACCATCTCTGTCAAAGGAAAGACAGAAACCACCCGCATCTTTGAATTGATGTCCGCAGCCGGACAAATCTCAGAAGAATTGGCGCGCTTGCGCGATCGCTACGAGCAAGCTCGGCAAATGTACTGCGGCCAGGAATGGGATTTGGCTGAGGCGGCGCTTCGAGAATGTCTCCAAATTCGTCCGAACGACGGCCCGTCTCGTGTCTTTCTCGAGCGTATTCAAATTTTACGCCGAAATCCTCCCGGCAAAGATTGGAACGGCGTGTGGCAACTTGTAGAAAAATAACGAGGCCTGTTTAATTCAGCGTTTTTGCCTCGCAATGTTGCGGGTGATTATTTATCAGCAATTGCCATGAAACTCTCAACTCTATACACAAATTACATTCGCCGTTCACCTGGACGTTTTGCTTTCCTTTTCGTTCCACTCCTGCTGGCCTGCCTTGCGATGCAGCCCGCCCCGAATGCTTTCGGGGTTGATCCCCCACCAGATGGAGGATACCCGCGGGGCAATACGGCGGAAGGGGAAGACGCGCTCTTAAATCTGACAAGCGGCCGCAGCAACACCGCTGTCGGTCACAATGCTCTTCTTAGCGACACAACTGGCAGCTTTAATACCGCCGTTGGTGGTGGCGCGTTGTCTAACAGCACGACCGGAGATGCCAACACGGCTGTGGGAAACACGGCTCTCGGCCTCAACACCGCCGGTCACCATAACACGGCCATCGGAAGCGGCGCGCTTGATACCAATTTCACCGGCAACTACAACACCGCCGGCGGCGGCGCAGCGCTCCTTTCGAATACGTCTGGCAGTTCCAACACCGCCAATGGTTTCGCCGCGCTACAAACCAACGACGACGGAAATGAAAATACAGCTACCGGTTTTTTCGCGCTTTCATCCAACACCTCTGGTAGTCAAAACACGGCCGACGGTGTTAACGCGCTCTATAGCAACGTGGGTGGTGTCGCCAACACGGCCACGGGAGAGAGTGCGCTCTATTCCAGCTTCGGGAACTTCAATACGGCCAATGGTTGGCTTGCGCTCCAGAATAACACGAGCGGCAGCAATAATACGGCCTGCGGCGTTGGTACGCTCCTTGGTAACACCACGGGCGCAAACAACATCGCTCTGGGCGCCAATGCCGGAAGGAATCTCACTACTGGCAGCAATAATATCGACATCGGGAACGAGGGTGCTGGCAGCGAATCGGACACGATCCGCATCGGCACACAGGGAACCCAGACGAAAACCTTTGTCGCAGGGATCAGTGGTGCAGCGATTGGTGGCATGGAGGTTCGGGTGAATCAAAACGGTCGGCTCGGCACTGCCCCGTCCTCGCAACGTTTCAAGGAGGTTATTAAGCCCATGGGCCACGCGAGTGAGGTGCTGCTGGCGCTTCGGCCAGTAACCTTCCGTTACAAACCGGATGTCGAGCCCGAAAGCACTCAGCAGTTTGGCCTCATCGCGGAGGAAGTACAGAAGGTGAATCCCGACCTGGTCGTGCATGATAAAGAAGGAAAACCTTACAGCGTGCGCTACGATCAAGTGAACGCGATGTTGCTCAACGAGTTTCTCAAAGAGCATCGTAAGAACGAGCAACAGGAAACGACCATCACGCGAATGCAAAAGCAAATTGAAGCGCTTAGCGCGGGCCTACAGAAAGTGAGCGCACAGCTCGCCGCAGCGAGTCCGTCCCGTGGCGGACTTGAAGTGAGCGAGGCCGCCCCACAAACGGTCGAGAACAATCGGTAAAGTTGCCAAGCACACGCATCTTGCCGCCGCTAAAGAATAATTCGACGCTTCGGAAACCAATTTGAGTCTGACTTCTCCGCTTGTTCTGCGGGCGATCACCAAAATTCTGATTTCGCAAATCTCCGGATATCATTTTGTCATTGCGCCTGGTGATCAAAAAAGAGATCACCTTAATGCTCATGAACAAACACATTACCTGGACCCTGGCTGTAGTTATCGCGTCTTGTAATTTTTTGGGACAAGCGGCATCCCAGCCGTCGCAATCAGAAATTGATGCAGCTGACCGACTCTTTCAGGCTGGGACATTCGCTGAAGCGGCCAAACTTTACTCGCGAGTCGTCGCTGAAAAGCCTAACGACTATTCCGCAACTCTCCAATTGGGTCGGATCGCATTGCTTTCCAACCGGCTGGACGATGCGCAGAAATGGTTGGAAAAGGCGATAAGCCTGCAACCAAAGGAAACCGACGCCAAAGTCATGCTGGCCGAGGCATTTTATCGTCGCGACGATTTCCAAAAGGCAGCGGCCGCGTTGAACGGCGTCGACGTGAGCGGTAACAAACTGGTTATTATGAACTGGAAGGCAAGGGCACGAGTACGCATGTGAAGTTCTTAAAGACCGATCCTCTGCCGGTGCTCAACGTACGTGTGAACGGTGGCAAGGAAGTCACCTTCTTCATCGATACCGGGGGTTCGGAGGTCACGCTCGACACGGACTTCGCCAAGGAGCTCGGTGCTCCGCAATTCGCGGCGGTGCAAGGCACCTTTTCTGGCGGACAGCACACTGAGGTCCACCTTGGGCGGATTGAGTCACTGACGATCGGCGATTGGACTGTCAAAAATGTGCCCACCGCAATGCTTCCGTTGCGCCAGCTTTCCGAAGGATTCGGCGTAAAACAAATCGACGGAATCATCGGGACCACTCTGTTTTACCATTTCCTCGCAACCATGGATTATCCGCGCGGCGAGCTTGTCCTGCGCCGGAAGGACGCCAAAAACCTGGAGGAATTTAAAAAGTCGCCAGGCAAAAGAGTCGCGGTTCCAATCTGGATGGCGAGCGACCATTTCATGGTGGGTTGGGGTCGCGTGGAGACGCTCCCGCCCACGCTGCTTTTCGTTGACTCAGGGCTGATGGGCGCGGGTGTTAAACTGGCAGAGTCGGTTATCAAGGAAGCCGGGATCAAGCTTGAGGAAGACAAAGCTGAAGAAGGAGCCGGCGGCGGTGGAAAGCTGAAAATTGTGCCATACACCGTGCATCATCTTTCCTTCGGAGAGATAAAGGAAGAGAACGTCCCCGGCCTCTACGATGGACCGTTCCCTTGGGAAAACATGTTTGGCTTTCACCTCTCGGGCATGATCGGCCATGATTTCCTCAAGCCCTACGCGGTGACTTTTGACTTTCAGAACATGCAGATTTTTCTGCAGTAAAAGCGTTCGGATCGACATCACGGGAGCGGCCGAAAACTTTGCGTAGCCGATTCCATGCTGATGAATCGATTATTTTGTGCCCTCGGCGTGACCCTCACAGCCTTGAGCGGCTGCACCACTGTGACCGACATGATCACGTCAAACCTACCGGAAAGCCATTCCGGCCGGCCGTCGATCGTCGTGAGATTGCGTGAGCAAGAAGCCTATCTCAACCGTGGAGGGTATACCGTTGCGACGTCTCGGATATCAAGCGGAAGAGAGGGGTATCGGACTCCGATTGGCCACTTTCAGGTGATTCGTAAGGACGAAGACCATCACTCTAGCATCTATGGCGACTACGTTAATGCCTCAGGCCAGATCGTGAAAGCCAATGTCGATAGCAGGCGCGATCGCAAGCCGCCGCATTCGCACTTCGTGGGTACCCCGATGCCGTACTTTCTCGAATTCTCGCCTGGCTACGGATTGCATCAGGGTTACCTGCCAGGCGTGCCCGCATCGCATGGATGCATTAGGATGCCCTATTGGAAAGCGCGCCAATTTTACAGTACTGCTCACGTTGGGACGCCGGTGGTGGTAAAGCCCTAGTAAGCCGTTCATATTACAGTCAACCCATGATGTATGTGCCGCGCCAATGGCCATGCGAAATGGCCGAAACCCCCTAGCGTCCGCAACGAAACGCAAGCCCGTGAAAATGAGCGCAAAACGTCTTTCTTGAATTAGAAATCCGGACCCTAGCTAGGTAGAAAAAAATTCGTCGTCCATAGCATTGCTGTCTTTCACAAGCGAGTAGGATCGCGCCCTCCCAAATTACCGCTACGGACTAGGCCGCAGGCGTGGAGTCGGTCGAGGCCGCGTTGTATGCGGACTCGATGCGTGAGGACAATACACTGCTACCACTGTGCCCGTGCCGGGATGGCCCGGATCCGGTTGGTAGCCCGGGTCTGGCTGAACAACAACAATTTCGGGCACATCACCTGAGATAGTCGAGCCCGATTTAGTTATACTACTGGAGACAACGACCCCCATGAGAGGTGGCAGCGTGTCCGGTGGTCGTGAGCTATTGCCCGGCCTGGAGGTCCAGGTATCACCGCAAACGGGAGGGTTCGTACTGATGGCCGCAGCGAACCCCTTGAAGCTATCCGGGGCAGGCCCGCCACTCAGCACATTGTCACGGGACCAACTGTGGCCCCAGAACTCGACCGTCCCCGTTGCTGTCTGGTCTCCCACTACGAAGGAACCGTGATCGAGGAACGCGAATATAATCGTGGTTGCCGAGGCGGAGGAGGGCAGGTAGAAGTCGTCGCCGGCAAAGTTCGCAGTAACAACGCCGGGGCCGGAAGGCTGATTCACCGGGAAGATGTCGCAGGCGGCAACACCCGCACCGTCTGTTACCCCGCTACAACTCTGCGCCGTGGCACCCGTTCCCAAGGTAAAGACAACGGTGCGGCCAGCAATAGGCACCGTGCCGTCCTCGAGTAGAACACCAGATAGATGCGCTGTAGTGTTATTGGCGATAACTGTGTCGCCCGTGTAGCTCAGAGTGGTCTCCTCTTTGGTAATGGTGAACGGTGCGGACGTGTTACTTGCCTGGAAAAGGCCTGAGCCAGCAAAGCTGGCCGTCACCGTATAGGGACCCGGAATCTGATTGAGTGTGAGATCACACGACGCCGCGCCGGCGGCGTCGGTGACGCCTGCGCAGCTTTGTGCGCCGAGGTTAAACGTAATGGTTTGGCCAGCTACGCCCGCGGAAGTTCCACTAAGGGTGAGTACCGCGGAAAGGGTGACGAGGTCGTGGTAGTCGCCTGTAGTAGCGCCAGTGTAGGTGAGTGTGGTGGGCGTCGAGGTTACAACAAAGGATTGAAAGAAATCCCTGACGTTGGCGAGACCGGCGCCCGAGGCGAACACCGTGTAAAAACGTCCAAGGACGCAAGCGTTACCGTTGTAATCACCATATTTAGGAGCGCCCCCGCCAGTTTGGCAGGTCTCCCCAGCAGGGCACTGAGTCCCGTCGCCACTAAAATCGCAGCGTATATTTGTGGAGACACTGCACCTGCCTGCATTCTCGGGCTGAACCGCGCAGTTCTCCGAGTCCCAGGTGGAACGGGGCGCTGCCGGCCACAGGTTGCATTGCGGGTCCGAGGTCGTTGAAATTTGGAACTCATCGTTGTTGGGAACAAGGTTGCCCCCGGAAAGACCGGCGCTCGCTGCAAAGTAGTCGGTCAAGTCATTGTTCGTCGCTGTGGCCGCGCGACGGTCGTACCAAGTGACGAAGGCACTGCCGCCTGAGGCACAGGCCCACGGCATAAAGCGGCGGGCCGCGACGTTCGTGTTGATTGTAACAGCGGCTCGCCAGTTGACGCCACCATCGGTAGAATCCGCCACCAGGGTATTCTCGTTGTTCGCGGCTGTGTTATTGGCCCATGCGGCATAGACATGATTTGCGTTCGTGTCATCCACTGTGACCGTTGGACTGGACAGAATGTTGCCGTCGTTGCAGCGGTCAAGTCCACCAAACCCGTTCGCTACCTCGCAGCCGGCGAAGTTGTTGAAGGCGCTTACCGTGAACGGGAAGCCGCCGGGAGCTCTTGTCATTTGGGCTCCCGACGTCGTGCAGGCGTTGAACTTGTCGAGCCTGATATTGCCACCGTTCCGATATATCACGTAGAAGAACCCGTCGCTCCCAACGGCGACTCTGGGGAAGTCAGACCCGCCCTCGAGAGCGAGCGTCGGCGCCCAGGTCGCCCCACTGTCAGGGGAGCAGGTGACGGTGGCGCTCCCGCTTAGGTCTCTGAAAGCCATATAAACCGCGTCTCCTCCCGGGGCCGGATTGAGCCGGTCAGCAGCGATGTGTTCCTGGTCGGAGCTACAAGCTCCTGTGCCCGAGTTCGGACACACTACAGCGTTAACCAGAGCGCCGAAGGTCTGACCATTGGTCGTTGACGCGGCTACCTCGACGCAGTTGCTGTTGGCTGGACAAGGTGCAGCACAACTGCCCCCGAAACATGCAAGTGCCGCGTGATAGAAGTTCCCGCTCTGCCCGAATGCGAGTGAGCTATCGCCGTCGTTTACAGGGAGATTGCCACTGAAGGGGAAGGTTTGGCCGCCGTCGTTAGAAGTGACGAACCCACTTTGCTTGGCAACCACGATGTTCGTGCCATTGTTGGAGACTGCGATCTCGAGTTCGCCATTGTTACCCAGGTTGTTAAGTTGCACCGGAGGGAAGATGGGCGCGCCGGCACTGGGGGCTTCAGCGTTTGAGGAACGCTTGGTCGCTACTTCTGGCGAGGCAACTCGGGCTTGAGGAGAGTCGCGGCGCCCCGGCGAGCTCTGGAGCTTGTTGAGTTCTTCTTGGACCTGCGCTGGGTTGCCAGCTGACTGAAACACGAGGCTCTGGCCAATCGCGAGCACCAGGTCTTTTAGCTGCTGGTCAGCATTGGACGGCAAATCACCCTCGAGGCGGACCAGCAGGTTATCTGCCGCAACCGCGGTTGTGATTTGCACCATGTTACGATCCGGGAAAAGAGGCGCGTTGCCTGGTTGAGGTCTTTTGACGAGCTGAACACGCTGCAAAGCTGGCCAGCCACCGATCGCGAGGAAGGTTGAAGGCTGAGTAAATTCCTTCGCATACTCTTCAAGCTGGCTCACTGCGTCGGAGTGATCAGTCCTCTCAAGGTAGCCGATCACCACTCGAACCGTTGGCTTGGCAGTCGCCTGTTTTCCCGCAGGCACGTTTTGGATCACCCATGAGTTCAGAGTCGGCTGACCCACCGACCAACCCTCCGGATACCGCAGGGTGACGCCCTTAGCCGCAATGGTTAGACTTTTCGTAAGCGCCTTGCTTGTCTGGTTAGGCTGAGGCTGGCCGCCGCCGCTGCCAAGGCTCGGCACTACGCCTGCGGCAAAGAGCGACAGAACGATACCGAACAGGCAAAAAGCCAAGCTAATTAGGACGCGGATGTTAAAGAACGCAGATTGCCGACCGGACCTTTTCTTATTCATGGGGGTTTTTACACGCAGTTGTCAGAAAATCGCGTTCAAGTGTCAAGATTAAAATTATCAATCTTTTCAAAGGGTCGTGTTTGGTTTTAGCCGCGAATGTCGCTTCCTAGGCGAGTGAACGAAGTGGCAGATCTCTCACCTGCAGCCTGATGAAGTTCGGCTTGAGCGGAGGTGCGCGTGCCACGCTCGCCGGATTCAGCCCGACTCGTCCGCTGGATGAGCAAGAGCTGAGAGGATTCGAGGGAAAAGTGGATGTTTTTCGCTCTATCACTTGGAACGTGCCTGGCTTCAGGGCTTACCAGCACGAAGACGAATTCCACGTTGAGTGAGCCTTCGAATCTGGCTTGAAAGAAGTCTTGAACTCTCGTTCCAAAATCTGGTAAAAGGCTCAAACACAGCCAGTGGCCAACCGCTACCGGCAAGAAATCAAATGACAATCCTCAGTTGTGCGTTCCCAACGCCTTCTAACTCAACTCTCAAGTCGTAAACAATGAAAAGAACAGCAAAAAATAGCCGTTTCGGTTTCGGCTGGATGCCGGACCTTCCCGATAACCGTGATCATCTTTACTCCGCGCCGCTGGCAAAGCTGCGTGTTCTTCCCACCAAGGCCGATCTGCGCAGGCATTGTCCGCGGGTTTATAATCAGGGCGACATTGGCTCCTGCACGGCGAACGCAATCGCAGCGGCCATCGAGTTCGATCGCAAGAAGCAAAAACTCCGCGATTTCATCCCATCGCGCCTCTTCATTTACTACAACGAGCGAAGTATTGAGCACAGCGTGCCGCTCGATAACGGCGCGCAGATTCGCGACGGGATAAAAAGTGTGGCCAAACAAGGCGCTTGCCCGGAAACCAAATGGCCCTACGACGACACTCCCGCCGATTCTAGCACCAACCTCTGGCCTTCTGGCGCCAAGCCGAGGCAGAAACCGCCACCGTCTTGTTACAAAGATGCCAAAAAATTTCGCACCGTGACCTATCAACGGGTTGATCGGACGCTTTCGCAGATGAAAGGCTGCCTCGCAGACGGTTTCCCGTTTGTTTTTGGCTTTACAGTTTATGACAGCTTCGAGAGTGCGGAAGTCGCCAGGACCGGCGTGCTTCAAATGCCCAAGCCAAGAGAAGGAGTGGTTGGAGGCCACGCCGTTCTTGCCGTCGGCTACGACGACAAAAGCGAGCGCTTCATGATACGTAATTCATGGGGGACCAGCTGGGGCAAAAGAGGCTATTTCACCATGCCCTATTCCTATCTGCTTACCGACAATCTTTCAGACGACTTTTGGACAATTCGCCTGGTGCATTAACCGTTCAACCCACTTAACAAAATGCCAAAATATTGGATGATAAACAACCGGAGCCAGGGCGGCGTCGGACCTGACGTCAGCACCGATGGCTTGACTTATTGGGTCAGCGACAAACAGGGGCTCAACGACATCAAGAACTGGCGGAAAGTTACCTCCGCGAACTTTCAGAAGCTACTCGTGGCCACGTCAGATAAGTTTCCCACCTATAGCCAGGCAGAGAACGAGAAACAAAGCCACGTGACGATTCTTGTACATGGTTACAACCAAACGTTTGTAAAAGCAGCAGCGTTCTATGAGAAACTTTACGGTAACCTTTCTGACGGTGCGGACATTTAACAAACGTGTTAAGTGCGCTATTCGATTGGCTGACCAAGAAACAACAGCAGACTATAGACAATCCTGCGAAAGCCTGTAAGGCGAAGGTGTCCCTCATTGCTCACAGCATGGGCAACTATGTTGTGCAAAAAGCAATGGCTGCTGCCTGGACTCGTAAGAACCAGCCATTACTCGTTAGTCTTATCAATCAGCTTTTGATGGTCGCAGCCGACGTTGACAGCGATTTGTTTGACCAGGGCGCGCCTGATAACAACGATGGCAACGCGGTGGCTAATCTCACCTACCGGATTACGGCGCTCTATAGCGGTCGCGACACTGTCCTCGGCGCCTCCGCAGGGCTGAAGCATTTCGGCATGCGGCGCCTGGGCCGAAGCGGTCTTCCGAATCGACCGCCTCTGGCAGATCCCTCGTCGCCGACAGATAATGTTTGGGACATCGATTGTTCGAGCTTCTTCCAGCAGGGCGTCAGCGATATTCACGGCGCGTATTTCCTCGCCGACGGCACTCTCAGACTAATGCGACACGTTCTGCGCGGCCTCGACCGCGGCGTCCTGGAATCGCTTGGGTATACTCGCGGTAACGCCTGGCCACCGCCCCAATAACTAAAGGCGAATGCCTCCACCCAAACGTAAACCAAGGTCAGGTAAACCAACTTCGCGGCGTTCGCCACGAAGAGCTCGCCTCACGAAGAAGGCGCAATCTTCATCCCGGAAATCCCGTCTGAAGCTGCCGAGAAAGACTGCCGCAGTACGCCCGCTACCGGCGCAGCCTGAGGAAATTCTTTTTCGTGTGGAAGGCAAGATGTCCACCTTTGGTGGACCGCATGATCTCGGGATGGCCGCGAACGAAGACCTCGCTCTCTTTACCAAGGCCGATCTCCAAGACCCAAAGTATGCATACTTGTTTCTACCGGCATCACCCCCGGGAACAAGCGGCCTAGGTCGCAGGCTTAACCCTGATCAATATTATTTTGCGTGTCGTTGGGATTACACCGCAACGCCAAGGGAGTTTTTGCGGCGCGCGCTCGCGCGTGTGGAAAATCCCGCCAACGGCCGAGGCGTCGATGCGCGGCCGGTCGATTGGGGTCCGCATCCTTCCACTGGGCGGGTTGCGGATTTATCACCAGGGCTCGCCGCTGCGCTGGGATTAAACACCGACGACATCGTTAGGATAACAATTTCAGCGCGGCGAGCCATACCTGTAAAACCAACCCTAGCCATGAGGCGCGTCGGTCATGGCAGCAGTAATCCGCATCTAAAACCCCCTATCAAACAGTTCATCCAAAGCCCCAATCGTTCGTCCCGTAACGGAGCCAGGATTGATAAGGTCGTCTTGCACTGCACCGAAGCCTCACTTGCTGGCACGATTCAGGAGTTTCAAAAACCAGACGGTCGCCAGGTCTCGGCACACTATGTCATCGATCGAAACGGCGACATTTATCAAATGGTGAGCGATAGCGACCGTGCCAATCATTGCATGGGCGCAAATGAAAGCTCCATCGGCATCGAACATGTCGGCGCTGAAACCGACGTACTCGCCGCGTCACAGGCCGCCGCTTCCGTCAACCTTATTCGCTGGTTGCTCGAGCAATACCAAATTCCACGCACAAACATCTTCGGTCATGACTTCACGCCAGGCTACTGTCGGCCAGGTGGAACTAGCTGCCCTGATCGACTCTTTGGGCCGGTCCATTCACAGGCAACCATTGCCTCTTGGGTGCAAACCAATGTCTAAATACCGATCAGCAGCCAAGCGCTCACTAAGCAACGACGAAAGGCAAAGAACCTATGCCAAAGAAGAAACGACCGTTAAAACGTGGTAGGAAGACGCATTCAAGCGTCTCCAGAAAGGCCAGGCTGAAGAAGCCGCGCCGTGCGAAACTGACGCTGAAGCAGCGCATTGCTCGAGCAAAGAAGCTTGAAGCGTTGGACGCAGGAAAACCTACCTTCAAAGTCCTGCCGCGAGCCTTGTCAGTAGCGCGTGACAATGTTCCCTCTGCTCCGCCGCCGGTGATTACCGGCTCCGTCGGTCGTTGGGAAAAAGGCGCGCGCAATCTTCAAGCAGACGTGGAAACCGTGCAGCGCCTCCTAGAAACGGCGGCACAAACGTTAAAAGCTGCTGACCTTGATCCGAAGGGTGTTGATGGAAAGATAGCGCGGCAGTCTGCGAAGTCGAATACCATCGCTGCGATCGAAGCTTTTCAGAAGCGTTCCAATATTTCGATTGATGGACTAATTGAACCAGGCCGGCAGACGTGGCAGGCACTCCTGCAATTCGCTGGCGGCACCCCTCCTTTACCAAACGATGATTCGACCTACATAAAGGAGATCTCGGTAAGCCTGGAAGACCCTGATCACTGGCTCACGCTTACCTGGACTGGGCCCAATGCTGATAGTCAGGAAACGGGACCATTTAGAACGTCACCCGGCGCAGGGCTGAGAGGTCTCAACTGTGACGATGAGGCTACAAGTCGGCGATCGGGCTCCAAGTGCACACCCAAAGGAACTTATCCTGTACAAGGCTTCCAACGAAGGCTTAATAGCGATCCTCGCGCGACATACGTCACATGGTTCATGCAGCGCCGAGGTGTCGCGCTCCATTATTTCCCCAGCGTGCCTGATTACGCAGCTTCCCATGGTTGTGTACGAATCGAGTCAGAGGACGTAGCACGACTGATCCAGAACAACTCACGAGTGGACGAGACCCAGGTCGTTGTGAGTGGAACTTGGACAAAGCCACCAAGACAATGGGACTGAACCAACTAGAACCCATCTCATAAAAGAGAATGAGTGCGGTTAGCTCTGACGGGCAGCTGGCAAGGCGCGACGAAGGAGCATAGCCGCAGCGTTCTGTAACTGAGGAGCAACGTCGCCAGCGGCCTGCCAGAGCTAAGCCCAAAGGGTTGCTGGATCTTCAGCAACGCACCCGTTCCCTTTTTATGGGATGGGTTCTAGCCTTCCTGAATCACCGGTTCCGGTTGGTCTTCCTTTCGGAAAATCATCCACACACCGGCGAGCACAAGGCATGCGCCAAGGAGCGACCAAATCGAAAACGTCTCGCCTCCAACTGCCCAACCCAGCGCCACGGCGCCAGGCGGCGTGATGAGCGAGATCGCTTGTAGCCTCGCGACGGTCATTCGCGGCAATAGCCAGTAAAGAAGCAAAAAAGTGAGCGCCGACCCAATTATCGCGAGGTAAAGCAGACACGCGACCGCCACCGCACTCCAACGAAACTTCAAGGGATTTCCTTCCACCATAAATCCGGTCAAGAGTAAGGGCGCTGTACCGAAAATCATTTGCCAGGCAGCAATCATCGCCGGCGCCAGTTGGATCGCGCGCGCCTTCAATAACACGTTAGAGAAGGCAGCGCCGGCAGCGCCGAATATGATGCCAAGCCCGCCCCAGAATGCCATGAATCCATTGAAACCTAGAAGCCGCTCACAGATCATTGCCACGCCGCCGAGCGCAACAAGTGCGCCGAGAAGTTTGGGCAACTGCAATGGTTCATCGGGAAGCATTAAATGCGCGAAGAGCATGCCAAACATTGGAATGGTTGCCTGCAAGACGGCCGCCAGTCCGGATGAAACGTGCAGTTCGCCCCAGAAAAGAAGACCGTAATTTACGGCAAACATCAGAACGCCAGTAAAAGCCAGCAGCAGGTAATCGAAGCCGCGCCGCGGCAACAAGCTCACTCGTCCGGCTGACACGATAAAAAGGACGATGATCGCGACGAGAAAACGAATACCGGCATAAGAAATGGGAGGCAGATCGCGCAATCCAATCTTGATGACCAGCCACGTCGAGCTCCAGACCACGCAAAGCGTCAGCCATGCTATTGGCACGCCCCACCGGCGCACCAAACGCCAGATCGACTCGGACTGGTCGCGCCCTACCCCATCAACCGATGTCCTTTTCCTCTTCATCTGCGCGCGAGCATCGTGCGAGGACAGCAATTCGTAAAGTTAGGGCATGCGGGGCTGATCAATTAACGATTGACACTCTGTCTTCGACTTATCAGGCTCGCCGCCACCATGAAAAAACTTGTTAGTCTCTCCCTCTGCCTTTCGCTCAGTTTGTTTGCTGTGGCGCGAGCGACGAAGCCGGCGCGTACCCTGGCTGCGATTGCCAATGCCGCTCAGAAACAAACAACAGGCCAAAAAGCTGACGCGAACACCTTACTCGACGACGCGAACAAGGCGCTGGCTGCGATGATTAAAGCTGCACGCGCC
>QHRI01000445.1 GCA_003221375.1 Verrucomicrobiota bacterium | reverse complement strand
AGAGTCTCTATTTGTTTCTGTTGCTGCGCGACCGTTGCTTCCAACTTCTCAACTTTGCCAACCGTGCCATTGAGCATGGCGGGGCGCTGGGTAGGCGCGCCGGGCGCGCTACGACGTAGAGGTGCATTACGAGAAGGTACACTAGGTGCGCTACCACCCTGATTCGGGCCAACATCCCAGCCAAGGTGGTCGTTCGCAAGGTCTAGAGTAACTTCAACAACGCTGCCGCCAACAGGCTGGAAGTTATTGAAGATACCACCGATGAAGCACTCTTGGGCATTGCCCCCCGAGAGGTCGTTGATGCGGATCGTACTGCTTTCGTCGCCAACGCCGGTACCAACGAAGTTGCCGACGTAAGTGTTATTGAAGCCAGTGATCACGTTTTGTCCTACCCCTGTACCCAAGGCTGTGTTCTCACTACCATCAACGTTATTGAAGAGCGAAAAACCGCCAACTGCCGTGTTGTTATTGCCCAAACCGGCTCCACTCGAGTCATTAAACGCGAGCGCGACGTCACCAATGGCGGTGTTTTCAGAGGCGATAGTATTGAAGAAAAGCGCGGAGTTGCCAAAAGCGTTGTTGCTGAATCCGTTAGTGTTAGTGAAGAGCGCACTGCCCCCGACAGCGGCGTTGAAGGAGCCATCAATGTTCTGGTTGAGCGCTTGAGCGCCAACTGCCGTGTTGCCGTTGGCAAGGCCGGCTGCGGTCACGTCGTTATTTTCAAGCGCGCGATGACCGACCGCTGTGTTGTTGTTGGCGGTCCCGTTGAAAAAAAGGCCGAACGCCCCAACCCCAGTGTTGTTTGCACCGGTAGTGTTGCTGAAAAGCACCGCAGCGCCAACAGCCGTCTGTTCATTCTCGGTGTTGACCAAGAGCACGTCAGCACCGACACCAGTGTTGAAGCTGGCCGCGCCGTTGCTTAGGAGCGCGTATATACCGAATGCCGAGTTGTATAACCCGGTGACGCCCGCAAGGGCGAGCTGCCCATCAGCCGTGTTGCTTATGGGGAGAGGACCTGGATCTGGTGTGTTTGGTGTATTGGCTGCCTGGCTTTGCGGTGAAAGTGCAAAGCATGCGAACGCGAGCAGCGTGAACGGGAGATGGATAATATTCGTGATTGTTTTCATGTTTTTCCTTTCAGGATTCATCGAATGAGGGTCAGGTCGAGCTATTGGTGGAGATTCCTAACGAACTTAGCGCGGGTCTGATTCTGCCTTTCGCAGATAAACAATGTCAACGCTATTTTTTACGAGGTCGAGGACCTTCACAGCCAGCGGATTTCCCATAGCTGCCATCGTCACCGCGATGTGCGTCTGCAATCCAGATCGTTTGCCCGTTCGAATCAATCGCTGAGCCACACCCCCAACTGAAACCGACTTTGCTGAGATTGTCAGCGATGATCGATTTTTGTCGGAGCATTGTCCGGTTCAGGCAATGCATTGCAATGAAATGCTTTTGCACCGGGGTTCGATCTTGCTGGGGTCGCCGTGCTCTCTTTTTGCAAATTTGCAGGCGGCACCCATGCCACTACAGCCAAACGACTCCAAGGGCGGTTAACTCAGTTCAATTGAAATAGAGCGAAGCGAGACACCCTTCGCAGGCTTAAAAATTTTGAACCTTTCTCGGCAACTTCGTGCCGAAAAATCCGGAGAACAAGTTGAAGGCATTTTCCCAAATTACAATACTCCCCAAAGGTCAAGGTTAAGTTAATGCTCTTCTGGGACCAAGCGATTCGTGAGTGGGTCGCTTGGTTCTCTTTTTTTCATTTTACTTTCTCCCGGACGATTCTAGCGCGATGCGGAGAAGTGGGACAAGGCCACTCAATTTAGCCAAGAAATGGATAAAAACCTGCGGGTCGTATTTAGATCGCGATCACCCTAGGCAAACCGTAGTGCGAAAGTCGTTTCTTTGAATCGGCATCTTTTCGAGACAAATCGACCGGCTTATTCGTTGTCAGCGCACCGCTTAACAAACGAAAATTGAAGTTGAGGAGAAAAGAGAGGCCGCCAATGTGGCGGCCTCTTCGATTTCTGCTAGATGCCCTACCAGGCTAGAGATTGTCTGCTTAGAATCCGAATCGTACGATACGGCTTCCCCAGAGGAGTCCACCGGTGTTGACCTTCTCATTCACGAGCCAGGCATTGGCTGCATTTAAGGGATCCGTCGTCACCGCAGAGTAGTCACCCCAACGCTCTGGGTTGTCTGCACTCGGGTGATAGAACGTGGGGCTGGTGAAAGCATTCGGCCCCGCCGCGATTCCTGCGTCGGCGCTCAACTTGCCTGACAACCGGACCTGTGCGTTCCTTCCGACGCTCGCATCGGTCGAAGTGTAGGTCACGAAACAATCGCCCGCGTCGTTTCCGGCGATGGATGCATTGAAGTCATCCGACGTACCGCTTGCGAAATAAAAACCGCTCTGACTAACTGTGTTGGTAGACGTATTGATCCGATAGAACTTCGGTGCGGGGAAACCTCCAAGAGCGATTGTATGGGTCTGCCAAAGATCGGCGCCGCTCTGGGTGCTGGCATTCACAAATCTGGAGTCGCTTGTGTCCAACAGCTTGGCCGTTCCAGGTTGATGCGCAGCCGGCGGGACTGAGTAGGAAGGTACAGTAATACTGACCGGTCCCGTGAGGCCTATACCAGCTCTACTCGTGTTCGTTACGGTATATTCGCTAAACGAGGTTCCCGATGGCGGCGCCGCGATCAGAAATGTCGAGGCGTTTTGGTCGCGGACGATCGGCGGTGCCAGAGTACCAGCTAAACTTGTAAAGACAGGCACTGAAAAGCCCAGACCATTGTAAAGCCGGGCTTTGGCGACCGCGAAGAAATCAGCTCCCAAAAATGTGTTCCCGTTGAAGATATTCGCGGTGATGAGCACAGCGTCCTGATCCATACCCAGTTGCGGAAAATCCCAGAAATTGTTATTACCGAAAAAGTTGACATTGAGATTGTAAATGAAGA
>QHRI01000448.1 GCA_003221375.1 Verrucomicrobiota bacterium | reverse complement strand
CGCTGTGAGCGGCGCGTGACTCAGCGCTTCAATGGGGAAACTTTTCATGCCGCAATCAAGGATGCGGTAGTGAGACTTCGGTGACGTGGGCAAACTTTTCACTAACTCCTCACCGTCGAAAGAGGCTGGCTGTCCTTTGTATTGCACGTGGTGAAACACAGCGAACAAACCTTCTTTTCCATCAATGATATGCTCGGGCCCGGAGAATCCTTCTCGCGCGAGGAGTGCGCTTTCCGCGCCCATTCGTCCGGCCCAGGGATCGACTGTGTTCTTCATGTTGGTCAATTTACCGGCCGTCACTGCGCCCGGACAGAATGTGCGCGACGCGCTGATCCCAATTGCGCAGACCATTTGTTCTGGCGTGAGGTTCAGGACCCTCCCCGCAGCGACCGGCGCAGCAAAGGCGCTCAGCGTGGCATGATGCCACCCGTATTCACGCACACCTGGCCGTCCGATTTCGCAAAGGCGCATTTCAATTTCGTACGCGATGATCGTGGCAAGGATTAAATCTTTTCCGCTGAGTCCTTCGCTTTCACAAAGCGCCAGTGGCGCCGGGATGAGATCGCTTGGGTGACACGGATCTGCCTTCCAATAGATGTCGTTGTAATCCATCGCGCGGATCATGTGGCCATTCAGAAATGACGCGTCTACCGGATTAGTCTTAAAACCGGAGACGAACGCAGTCGCTTTCCCGTTGCCACTGCCTATAGCGCCGTGGTGTTTGTTTGTCATTCCGAGCGAAGTCGAGGAATCTCTGGAAGTCGCTTGGGTACCTGCCATCGCGCGATAATGTTTTAGCAAAATCTTCGCGTCTTCTTGTTGGCTCCCTCCGAGGGCGCAGCCGATGGAATCAAACCAAAATAGTTTCGCTGCTTGAATCGCCTCCGGCGAAAGGTCTTCGTATTTCAGTCCGCAAGCCCACTCAGCGATGGTGTGTGAGAGCAGACGTTTCGATTCGGTTGTTGGTCGTGACATTCTGGTTTCCTCGATTAAGATGTGCCCACCAAACACACGAATTACGCTAAAACAAATCAAAGCTGACGAGTCTGACGGAAAGGCTCGTGTCCTCCTCGCCATTCAGCGGTCTTCTCCTTGCTCATAGATTTGTAGCCTATGGCAAAACCAGAACTATGAATCCAAAAGGGTTCTTCGGGGAGCTGAAGCGCCGCAATGTCTACAAGGTGGCAGTCGCGTACGCAGTCGTCTCCTGGCTGCTTATCCAGGTTGCGACGCAGGTATTTCCGTTCTTCGAAATTCCAAATTGGGCTGTGCGGCTGGTCGTTCTGTTGCTTATTCTCGGATTTCCAGTCGCTCTGATTTTGTCCTGGGCTTTTGAGATCACACCGGAGGGCAAGTCCGCAGTCACGCCTCGACAGAGCCAGGCGGCTACATCTGTTCCGGAGAAAAGCATTGCCGTTCTACCGTTTGATAATCTGAGTGATGACAAATCGAACGCTTATTTTGCCGAAGGAATTCAGGACGAGATCCTGACGCGGTTGTCAAAGATCGCAGACCTCAAAGTCATCTCCCGCAGTTCGACGCAGAAATACAAAAGCGCGCCGGACAATTTGCGCGAGGTTGGAAAACAGCTTGGGGTCGCGAATTTGCTCGAAGGCAGTGTGCAAAAAATCGCGAACGCTGTGCACGTGAATGTGCAGTTGATCCGCGCCGCGACCGACGAACACGTTTGGGCAGAAAGTTACAATCGCAAGCTCGACGATGTTTTTGGAGTCGAGGGTGAAGTCGCCAGCACCATCGCTGATCAGCTCAACGCGAAGCTCACTGGCGCCGAGCAAAAGGCTGTCGCCGCCAAACCAACGCACAATACTCCGGCTTACGACGCTTACCTCCGCGGTTTGGCGATCGAACACACACAGTACGGTTACGAAGCCTATCAGCAGGCTGCGCGCGAATACGGTGAAGCTGTCCAGCTTGATCCGAATTTCGCGTTTGCGTGGGCGCGACTCGCGGTCCTTCGAAGCTTTCTTTTCTTCAACGCAATCGATCCAAACACGAACACTGCCGGGGCGGTGAAGGAAGCGGCTGACCACGCCATGGCGCTGGCACCGGAAGCTGGGGAATCATGGATCGCGCAAGGCGCATACCGCTACCGGGTTTTACGTGACTTCGCGGGCGCGGTTACCGCTTACAAGCAGGCGCAAATACGGTTGCCGAATAATTCCTACCTGTTGCAAAATCTCGCATTCGTTCAACGCCGCCTTGGTCTTTGGCAGGAAGCCGAGGCAACGTACAAGAAGGCACTCGAACTGAATCCGCGGGATTTCCAACTGCTAGGCAGTCTCGGCGGCGAATTTTACACTTTTTTGCGGCGCTTTGACGACGCGCGCGCCGCCATGGATCGAGCGCTTGAGATCTCACCGGAGTCGGCCTCGGTGCGCGCAAGCAAAGCGGTGACTTTTCAAAACGAAGGCCGTTTGGACAAAGCCGCCGAGGAACTCGCGCGGGTTCCCGCGGACGTGATGGAAGATTTTGTCCTCACTCCTCGCATCAACCAAGCGCTCTACGAACGTCACTTCGATACCGCCAGCAGTATCATTGAGCGAAAGTTAAGCTCAATTCCCGGGGGACAGCCGCTCGACCCTGTTACTGAGCTCGCACTGGTCCAGCTTGGTTATTGTCAGCAGTGGATGGGTCGCGATGCGGAGGCGCGCCAAAGTTTCTCTTGCGCCATCGAAGCGATTAAACCAAAACCTGATTCACCGGTTCAAGCAGACGCGAACGGCACACCTAGTACCCTTGCCCTCGCTTATGCCGGGATTGGAGAAAAGGAAAAGGCGCTCGAGCAGGCACAGCGCGCGGTCGAAGCCTACGAGAACGATGCAGTGAGCAAGCCCTATTCCCAGATCGCATTGGCACAGATTCAAGCACGCTTCGGCGACGTTGATGCTGCGAGTGGGATCCGCTTCGAAAAGATCCGCGGTTTGCGAAACTTATCGCCGAACCTCAATCCAAGTGAACTCGCGGGCCTAACGACTTAAGTAAATGAGCGAGCAAGAAAAGCGCAAACTGCGCCTGGAGATCGCGCATGTCCTCTTCATCGACATCGTTGGGTACACCAAGCTGACGACTGATGAGCAATCGGAAGCTCTGCACGAGCTGAACGCGATTGTCCGGGACACAGAAACGGGGCGAAACGCGGAAGCGGCCGGTCAACTCGTTTTTCTTCCGACCGGGGACGGCATGGCCCTGGTGTTTACTGGATCGGAGGAGGAACCGGTCGAATGCGCACTGGAAATTACTCAGGCCCTGCGGGCGAAACCGAGCCTGCCGCTGCGAATGGGAATTCACAGCGGACCAGTTCACCACGTTGCGGACGTGAACCAACGCGAGAACATTGCCGGGGCTGGCATCAATATCGCGCAACGCATCATGGATTGCGGCGATGCCGGACACATCCTTGTTTCCAAAAGGGTCGCCGATGATTTGGCCCAATCGCGCCGCTGGCAACCTTATCTTCACGATCTCGGCGACGTGGAGGTGAAGCACGGTATGTCTGTTTCAGTGGTCAATTTTTACGCCGATATCGTTGGCAATCCTGCGCCACCCAAAAAATTTCAGCAGATCAGGGAGGAAATCGCATCGTCAGCACATCGCGGGAAACGTTTCCCGACTTTGATCGCGGTATCGGTCGCCGCGTTTCTGCTTTTCGCGCTCGCAATCGTGGCAATCATCTTTGCGCCGGCAATTCTTCGTGAGGCTCGTTCGCGGGCGCCGGGCAGTCCCTCCGCTGCTTCGGCCTCCAACGTTGCCCCCGAAAAAAGCATCGCAGTGTTGCCGTTTGAAAGCTTGAGCGATGACAAGCAGAACTCATTCTTTGCCGATGGTGTTCAGGATGAAATCCTGACGAACCTGGCAAAGGTGGCCGAGCTGAAGGTCATTAGTCGCACGAGTGTCATGCAGTACAAGAACGCAGCCACGCGCAACCTGCGCGAGATTGGACAATTACTGGGTGTCGCTCATGTACTGGAAGGGAGTGTCCAAAGAGTAGCAAACAAGGTGCGGGTAAACGCGCAATTAATTGACGCCCGAAACGACGCCCACCTATGGGCGCAAACTTACGATCGCGACCTTGCGGACGTGTTTGCGATCCAAAGCGAGATCGCCGAAGCGATCGCCCAGCAACTACAAACCCATTTGTCGCCTAACGAAAAAGCCCGGATTGAGCAGCCGGCCACGACCGACCCGCTCGCTTACGATCTTCGGTCGCTTACGACCTTTACCTGCGAGCCCGGCAGCTCGATGACCTGGCGAATGATCCCGATGCGAAAGCGAGCTTGCTTCAGGGAATCAGCCTGCTGGAGGAAGCCGTGCGGCGCGATTCGAAATTCCTGCGGGCCTACTGCCTCATGTGCGAAACGCACCTCGACCTGTACTGGGCTGGCTTTGATCACACCGAACAGCGCCGCGAAATGGCGCGGGCCGCTCTGCAAAAGGCAGAAGAGATTCAGCCGGATGCTGGCGAAGTGCACTGGATGAAGGGGCTCTATGCCTACCACGGATTTCGTGATTATGATCGGGCATTAGCGGAGCTGAATCTCGCTACCCAACTTCTGCCTAACGAGGCCAGGCTTTACATGGTCATTGGCTCCGTGGATCGCCGGACCGCGCGCTGGAAGGAAGCTGATGCTAATTTCAAGCGTGCCGTGGAGCTGGACCCGCGCAACTTCGTCGTGCTGATGGAAGCGGGTTCGACCTTTCAGGGTATGCGACGCTACGCGGAAGCAAGGCGCTTGTATGAACAGGCTCTGAGCATTCTGCCTAACGATCCGTTTGTTAGCTATCTGCTTGGATTCAATTCTTTCGCGCAAACGGCTGATACCACCGAATGGCGAAAGCCATTGCAGTTGATCGCGCAACAAGGCCCTGAAGCGGCCCGTGGCGTCGCTTTTCCACTATTAGTTTGCAGCTGGATGCAGCGGGATAAAAGCGAAGCCGAAAAGGCGCTCGCGCTTATTCCTGCCGAGGGCATCGCCAATAGTTTTGACGAGGCTTTTGTCCCTCGTGAGTTTTGTGTCGGGCGCACGGCTTGGCTGTTCGGCAACAAGGAGCTCGCGCAAACCGCCCTCACCGCCGCCCGAGCCATTTTCGAGCGCATGACTCGCGAACAGCCCGACTACGCGCAGGGCTGGAGCTATCTCGGCCTGACCGACGCTATGCTCGGCCGGTGCGCCGAAGCGATCCAGGAAGGTAAACGAGCTTGTGGAATCCTTCCCTTTACCAAGGACTCCTGGATTGGTTCGATCTGGATAACCAATCTGGCGGCAATTTACACCCGGTGCGGCGATAAGGAGGCCGCATTGGAACAACTGGAGAAATCCGTCAAGCTTCCAACCGGCATTACCTATGGCGAACTGAAGAAAAGTCCCGACTGGGATGCGCTCCGCGGTGATTCGCGTTTCCAAAAACTTGTTGCCTCGCTGGCGCCCAAAGACACTTCCAGCAAGTGAGAAGCGATGAGCTGTGAGCGCGTAGAACGGGCTACCCAAATTCGCCGGCATCAGGTTTAGCGAGATGGTGGCTACGCCGCATTGAGTTAGATCGGAATGAATTCCCGAAAAAGTATTAGCCGATCTAAAGGATGATTCGCCGATAAGTTGACCGAGACTGACCCCTTTGGAAAGGTGATGGGTGAGGACGACGCTTCGCGCACCCGCGTACACATCTCTTACGCGAACTCTCGGCGAAAAGTGATACTCACTTGGCGAGTAGCGCCATGCGTATAACGAACTTTTTTGCCGAGCTAAAGCGGCGCAACGTTTACAAAGTTGCAGTCGCTTACATCGTTGCCGGCTGGGCTCTTTCTCAAGGCATCGCCCAGGTGTTTCCGATCTTCAATGTTCCCAATTGGGTGATTCGCTTGATCGTCTTATTGATCAGCATTGGTCTGCCGGTTGCGCTCGTGTTGGCTTGGGCATTTGAGATCACGCCGGAGGGAATCAAACGAAGCGAGGACGTCAATGTCACAAAGCCGCATTCGGTCGGTGGCGCTTGGAGGCCAAGTCGATCGCCGTTCTGCCGTTTGAAAATTTGAGCGGCGATAAACAAAACACGTACTTCGCGGACGGAGTACAGGATCAGATTCTCACGAAGCTAGCCAAGGTCTCGGAGCTAAGGGTCATTAGCCACACTAGCGTGCGTCAGTATAAAAGCGGCATGCCGCGCAATTTGCGCGAGATCGGTCAACAGCTCGGCGTCATCTATATCCTGGAGGGTTCGGTACAGCGGGCGAATAATCGGCTTCGCATCGCCGCGCAGTTAATTGATGCACGCACTGATACACAAATCTGGGCCGAGACGTACGATCGAACCGCGTCCGATTTGTTTGCGATTCAGAGTGAGTTGGCCGAAGGAATTGTTGCTCAACTCCAGGCAAAACTCTCGCCTATACAAAAGGCCGAAATCGAGGAGCTACCGACTCAGGATTTGGTTGCGTTTGAACTTTATCTTCAGGCGAAGCAAATCATCGACAGCTATCTCATAGCGGAGGACGTCCGAGCTGCCCTGCTCTCCGCTCTGCAATTGCTGGATCAGGCAATCAAGCGCGACCCGGATTTTGTTTCCGCCTACTGTTACATCGCGCGCGCCAATGACCTTCTCTACTTCTTTGACCTCGATCCAACTCCGGATCGCGTCCTCCTTGCAGAAGCCGCAGTCAAGACAGCATTGCGACTCCGGCCCGAGTCAGCTGAAGCGCACTTTACACAGGCTGATTTTCTCTTCCGATGCCATCGAGATTATGATGGCGCACTACAGGAACTCGCCATTGCCCAACCTGGTCTTCCGAACGACACGGCTTTCTTTATTCTTTCAGGTTACATCAACCGACGTCGCAACCATTGGCCCGAAGCAGAACGAGATTTCGCAACTGCGGTCTCTCTCGATCCGCGAAATCCTAATGCTTAC
>QHRI01000077.1 GCA_003221375.1 Verrucomicrobiota bacterium | reverse complement strand
TTGTCACACGTGTCGAGCTTCGCGATCTCAATCTCCTTGTCGGCACCAAACGCTGCCTCCTCCAGCTTGATCTCCATGTCGTAGCGCAAATCAGATCCGCGCCGCCGATCTTCCGCGCGGTCGCCGCCACCAAAGAATGTCTCGAAAATTCCACCGCCAAATCCGCCGCCGCCGAAAACTTCCCGGAAAATCTCAAACGGGTCGTGGAAAACGCCGCGATCAAAACCAGCGCTCCCCGGAGCGAAGGCCGCATGACCAAAGCGATCATATGCGGCGCGCTTGTCAGGATCCATCAGAACATCGTACGCTTCGCCCAACTCCTTGAACTTTTCCTCGGCGTGCGGATCATCCGGATTTTTATCTGGATGAAACTTAACCGCTAGCTTGCGATAGGCGCGTTTCACCTCCTCGTCGGTGGCGTTTCGTTCAACGCCCAGCACTTCGTAGTAATCACGTTTCTCAGTAGCCATATTACCGACAAGTCCGAATGTGACTTATGGGACTAATGGGCAGCGACAGGCAAGAAGCCTCACTTCTTTGCAGGCCCGCTGGAGACGATAACTCGTGAAGGCCGCAGCAACCGTTCTTTAAATCGATAACCCCGACGGGCCTGACGCAAGACAATCCCCTCGGGAACTTGATCGCTCGGCTCATGGGCAATTGCTTCGTGCACGTTCGGATCGAATGTTTTCCCCTCCGCTTCGATGGGCTGCAGACCATTTTCGGCCAGCAAATCATTGAGTTGCTTCTGGACGAGAATCATCCCTGAATAAATGGGCGAGTCTGCGCCCTGCTCTTTTGCCGCTGCGAGACCAAGCTCAAAATTGTCAATAATTCCCACCAAACGCTCCAGCAAGGAGCTGTTGGCATATCTAATGGCCTCTTCCTTTTCGCGCGCTGAACGTTTCTTGTAGTTCTCGAAGTCGGCCTGACTACGCAATGCGAGATCGCGAAAGCGATCGAGATCGGCTTGCAGTCCGGCCGTTGGATCTTCTGTTTCGCTCTGCGCCGCAGACGCCGCAGGCTCAGCAAATGGAGGGCTTGAACTCGCGGATTGTTTCATTTGTTTATTTTGTTCAGTAAAAGAGGTCTTTTTCATGTTTTGCGAATGGCAATCAAAGTGATGTCGTCGTTTTGAGGAATCGAACCGGTAAAATCGCGAACGTCCTCGATGATCTTCCTTACAATTGCTTGTGCCCCGTTGGTGGCACTCGCACGAACCGATTGCCTCATGCGGTCCAGGCCAAACTCGTCTCCCTCAGCGTTCAGCGTTTCGGTCACACCATCGGTGTAGAGGACGAGGCAATCGTCTCGTTCGAGCGGGACAGCGAAGTCAATCGTTAGCCTATCGAACACGTTTCCACTGTCAATGCCCACGACCATGCCGGGTGGCTTCAATGGTATGACTGTTTGTGACTGTTGCTTGTAAAGTAATGGCGCGTCATGTCCAGCGCGTGCAAGCGTCACGCCATCGTGCTGATGATTGAGAATCAGATAAGCCATGCTGATAAACATGTCTTCCTTGATATCGGGATAGAGCTGTCGGTTCACCTTTCGCAAGACATCCGCTGGAGACGGGTTGCGAGCCGCTTCCGCCCGCAAGACGCTGCGACAGATCGCCATGATAAGCGATGCGGGGACGCCTTTACCGGACACGTCTGCAATCGCGACACCGAGCCGTTCTTTATCGACCTGAATGTAATCGAAATAATCGCCGCTCACCTGGCGGGCGGGCACATTAAGGCCGCTGATCTGAAATCCATTGATGGCCGGCGCTTCCGATGGAAGCAAGATGCGCTGAATATCCCGCGCGATTTCCAGATCGTGGTCGAGTCGTTTCTTTTCGTTTGCCATGGAATAAATGATGGCGTTGTAAAGCGCAAAAGCGGATTGCTCCGAGATCGACTTAAAAACGACGAAATCACCCTGCGAAAAAGGAGGCCCGCTCGGACCCTGAGCCAGCGCCAAAACACCCAGGTCCTGGTTTCCATACCGAAGCGATGCGGCCATAATCGATGCGCTGCCAAAAGTGCTGCCTCGCAATTTTGCCAGTTCCGGCGCCTCGGAGAACTCAGTCAAACAAACAGATTGTCCTGTTTGCCAGACTCGTCCAATGAGTCCTTCACCCGGCCCGACTGTGTGCAACCGTAAAAAGCTCTCGAGTTCCATCGAAGTAGCGGCCGCTTGTTGCAAGGTACTCGAAGGAATATCCACGAGGGGCGGACAACCTTTGGAAATGAACGCAGGAGTCAGTTTCCCGCCGGTTCGATCAGTCACATAAAGCGCCCCGCCGTACGCATCGAGAACACGTGTCGCGCCCTCAACGATTAGCCGGTGCAGCTCCTGCGGGCGAATCGTCTCTCGAAAGGCTTCGCCGAGACCGTGCAAAAAATCGAAAACGAGCGTCTCCTCAACTTGAATTTCCTCATGAGACCGCTCCAGACTTCGAATTCGCCGTAGCTGAAGCCAAGCGGTGATGACCCATCCCGCGACAGACCCAACAAGCAGTCCGAGAAGAAGAGTCGGCCACATCATGCAAGGGCCAGCTTACTTCAAAGGCGTCTCGTGATGAAGGTCTTGTCTTAAGAAATCGAGAACGTCTTTAAAGCGAAGAATATTTTCCGGCGCAGCCTCGCAAAGTGCCTGATGCGCCTCCAACATCGTCTCCGTCTGTTCCTTTTTCTTATCAACAGGCGATTGGACCGCGGGGGTTCGTTCGAGCGCTCCGCATTCAGGGGGGCTGGCACCGTTAGCGCGAATATCGAAAATCTGATCCAACCCCAGCCCGGAGAGAAGTTCCTGGCTGCGGTTCCCGCAATGAACGATGTGAAGGTGTCCATGTCCCAGCTCTCTCAGTCGAAGCGCCACGCTGGCCATCGTTCCCATGAATGTGGAATCCATCATGGCGCAGTCCGCCAGATCCACCACAAATTCGCGATAGCCGCGGTCCAACATCTCGCGGGCGAACTCTTTGAGATTGCCGCTGTTGAGGAAACTACCTTTCCCCCCCACTTTCACCCACACGGTTGGGCCGCTCACCCCTACTTGAATAGATGAGTCCACAGTTACTACGTAAAAGATACTAGCCCGGGAGCCATGCTGTCAATGCTCGCCGGATGCAAGAAAACCTCTTGAAGTAATTCGGAATCCTGGGCACGAAAGGCCGCATGGGGTGAAAACAGCCGAACGTACATAAAACATCGCCCCGGTATCACTCCCACATGAAAGAGCGATTTTCCGCTACAATCCGGCCGTTTTCGATTAACAGACACCGCCATGCCATTACGCGGCCGTCGTCAAAATAATCGTCTCCGACGACCTTGAATTCGGTCTTATGAGTGCCCCGCACGTTTGCATATGAAATTTCCTGCGCCTGGACGTGCTCGTGCAGTTTCTCTTGGCGATATTCCAAACGTACAGTGACATCGGAAGCGCGCTTGGCTCTCCAAAAGAAATCAAAGTAATTGCCAAAACGCTGACGCTGATCAAGTGCTGTGACCGCCCCGAAGAGCCGATACTGGCGCTCAAAGGTAATGGGCGCGTCCTGAAGGGTGGCCGTTTTCTGGCTGGGCGAATTCGATTTCCCGCCCACCGTGCTCGTTGTCTGACGCGCGCGATCGCCAGCTTTTGGTGCTTTCTCGCTCATAAAGAAAAGCTTCGTTTTTCGAAACTCGAAATTGTTGTTTAACGCCACCGGGAGCGGCGTCACTTTTTCAAGGATTCTTGGTTCTACGCGCTCACGCGCGGCCTGACTCGGGACGGCGATGGTCAAAGAGCTCAAAGCCAACAGAACAGCAACAGACCTCATTCCCCTAATAAAGCCGGGTTTTGATTCGGGTGTCAACGAACAACCCACGTCCAGGATCTCCGGCTCCTATGGAACTTCCGCGAATCTGAAAGTACATTTGCGTTTCATGATTGCGGTTCGTTATGAGCGCGGAGTGTATCTGCCACGGCAGGAGTTATGGCTCGATCCATGGGACGCCAAGCGGTTCGCTTTCGTTTCACACGCGCATGCCGATCACATCGCGCCGCACAAAGAAATTATTGTTTCGGAACGCACAGCGCGCTTGATGCAAAGCCGGCTGCCTGGCCGTCGCACAGAGCACATATTGCCGTTCGGTAAAAGAGGAATGGTACATGGGCTCGACCTTATGCTATTGCCAGCCGGCCATATCTTTGGTTCGGCACAGTTTTTCCTTTTCGCCGGCAACGAGACACTGCTTTACACCGGCGATTTTAAACTGCGTTCCGGAAAATCAGCCGAGCAGGCGGAATGGCGCAAAGCGGATACACTCATCATGGAAACGACATTCGGGGTGCCACGCTACCGATTTCCGCCTACGGAGGAAGTCGTCGATCAAATCGTCGCTTTCTGCCGCGAAACAATTGAGGACAACCGCGTGCCTGTGCTTCTTGGATATTCGTTAGGCAAAGCCCAGGAAATACTCTGTTCGCTCGACGGCGCCGGGTTGACGCCCATGCTGCACGGTTCGGTCTATCAGATGACGCGCATCTACGAGCTGTTTGGCCAATCGTTTTGCAAATATCTTCGCTACAATTCAAACGATGTTTCCGGAAAAGTCCTGATCTGCCCACCCAGTGCGAATCATTCACGGATGCTGGAAAAAATTGCGCGCAAACGCGTCGCGATGATCAGTGGATGGGCAGTCGATCCAGGCGCGGTCTATCGCTACCAGGTTGACACGGCATTTGCGCTTTCTGACCACGCTGACTACACCGACCTTCTTCGCTATGTAGAACTCGTACAACCGCGCCAGGTATTTACGCTCCACGGTTTCGCTGCTGCTTTTGCGGCCGATTTGCGCAGGCGCGGTATCGAAGCGTGGGCGTTGAGTGAAGAAAACCAAATGGAGTTCACGCTGGCGGAACCCGGAACGGCAGACGCGTCGCACGCAGCCAGAAAGAATGCGGCTGATACATCCGCCACTACAGAATCCGAGTTCTTTGCATTTGCGAATGTCGGTGAAGTGATTGCTGCCACTCCGGCCAAACTGGAAAAAATTCAATTGCTTGCCAATTATCTACGCGGTCTGACGAGCGAACAGCTTCTGATTGCGACGCCTTACTTCACCGGGAAAGCCTTTGCCCAAATCGATCCGCGCACTCTGCAGGTTGGCTGGGCTGTAATCTTCCGCGCGTTGCAAGCGGCGACCAAAATCGACGACGCGGAATTTCATCGCATCGCTAGCACTCACGGCGACGCTGGCAAGACTGCGTTCGAAGCGCTGGATGGAAGAACGACATCACAGCCATTCAGCCTCGCGGAATCGGGTAAGCTGTTTAAAGATCTTCACCGGGCACGCGGCCCAATTGCCAAGGCCGAGCTGTTGCGAAATCGATTCTCAATGATATCCCCTCGTGAAGGCCAGTACGTCGTCAAAATTCTGACTGGCGATCTGCGCATCGGATTGCGCGAGGGTCTAGTGGAGGAGGCAATCGCGAAGGCATTCAATGCCTCTCCTGAGCAGGTAAGGGAGGCGAACATGTTGTTAGGCGATATTGGTCAAACGGCCCTGCTCGCTTCGCGAAACGAGTTGGCGCGTGCGGAGCTGTCAATTTTTCGTCCGATCAAATGCATGCTGGCGACTCCCGAACCAACGCCCGAAGCAGTCTGGAAACGGTTCGCTGAAGCCGCAGGGACTAGTCGAGAACTGGCGTCGCCGCCACCGGCTACCGTATATTTGGAGGACAAATTCGACGGTATTCGTGCACAGCTGCATCGCAATGCGCAGCAGGTCGAGATTTTCTCGCGCGATCTGCGGCGTATCACCGGGCAATTCCCGGAATTGGCTGATCAAGCCAGAAATTTCCAGGAAGAACTGATTATCGACGGCGAAATAATCGCCTTCGCTGAAGGTCGCGAATTTACCTTCTTCGATTTGCAGAAGCGCCTGGGGCGAAAGAGTGAGGGCGCTGATTTGTTCGCACGTGCTGCGGCGGACGTGCCGGTTGCGTTTGTGATTTTTGATCTTCTTTGGTTGAACGGCCGATCATTATTAAAGGCTCCGCTGCGTGAGCGGCGAAGGCGTCTCGCCAACGTGCGACTGCCGTCACACTTTCAAGTTGCCAGGGTTCAAAGATCCGGACAGTTTCTATCTGCCCGGCAACCGCGGGATGTTTTGGTTTAAGCTCAAGAAAGAACTGGCGACGCTGGATGTGGTGGTCGTGGGGGCTGAGTTTGGGCATGGCAAGCGCAATACTGTGTTAAGCGATTACACATTTGCGGTTCGCGATGAAACCACCGGCAATCTCTTGCCGATTGGCAAGGCCTACAGCGGGTTGACCGACGCAGAAATCGCAGAATTGACCGAGCACTTCAAACAGAACACCATCGCGGACCATGGGCGGTACCGCGAGGTGAAACCGGACGTGATCCTCGAAGTAGCCTTCAATTCAATTCAGCCCAGTTCGCGCCACGTCAGTGGACTGGCACTGCGTTTCCCGAGAATCAAAGCCATCCGCCGCGACAAGAACGTGGATACTATCGACACTCTGCAATACGCCCGCGAACTCGCAGGGCAACACGCAAATTCGCCGGTTCGTTCGCGTTGAAGCGATGGATCACCCCATCGTATTCACTGGGGCGTAGGTGATGGGGAAGTCGCCTCCCCGGCCGCGCTGGTATCAGCAGACCCGCTGGTATCAGCAGAGCCGCTGGCGCTGGTGGGGGCGCTGGTGTCGGGCGGCGCACTGGCACTTGGATTCCCTCGTGCGCCCATGGCTGATCTCATTTTCTGAACGGCATCCAGCCTGCGCTGCCTTAATGCGCGTAACTCTTCCATCCTTTTTTCTCTACTGGCTTTGAGCTGCGTGATATCGGTCGGCGGCTCTAGACCGGGAGGAATCGATGCAGAAGGCTGTACATTTGATGAGCTGTCTTTTTTCTGGGCTCGCATTTGAAGATCGGCAGGAAGTCTCGTCGCCAAGCGCGCTACGGCTTTTTGTCTATCGGCCAATGCCTTCTCTCGTTCGTCTAATGCTTTCTCGCGAGCATCCAACTCGGCTTTCCTTTGAGCCAGTTGTTGTTCGGCGGCTGCATCTTGTTTTTGGCACGAGCAAACCATCACCAAAGGAACAAGCATTGAGAGAGCAAGGAGTTTTTTCATATCAGAGGTCGTATTTCGGGTTTCAGTTAATCGTACGAAGAAACTGAGGGAGCCGCTGCTAGTCAAATGAAAGTTAACGCGGCTGTGGCGTTGCCGAACTTGTTGGCGCCACCACGATCGTTTCGATCTGGCCGCGGCGAAAGCGCTGAATATTGGCGAAGAGAGCCACTAGCGCGATAGACGTAACGATGATGATCATCAGCGCAACGGCGCTTCTTGGAACCTCGCGGGATCGAAATCTTTCGGAAGGCTGCTGTGGCAAATTCACGTTTGAAGTATCGATATCGATCTCATTCGTGCAAGGAACCCCTGTTCAATTTCCTGCTTTCAAAGGAAGGGAGGTAACGCAGATCAGTCCAATCGCAAAGCTGCGATTGCATCCATAACATCCTGGCTTAATCGCTTGTAAAGGTCCTTCCCGGCTTGGCTTAGATCGGCAGCTGTAAAGAAGATGGGGTCACCAATCACGATGGTAATCGGCGCAAAGTGTAAGCCGCCACCGCGTGGCAGGGCTTCGTGAGCACCGAAGATCCGCATCGGCACGACTGGCGCCAGCGTTTTTGCAATGATAAGACCCAATCCCCGTTCGGCGGGCTGCAGGTTACCGTCCGTTGTACGCGAGCCTTCCGGGAAAACCAGCGCCGCGTTACCGGCCTTGAGAATCCGAATCAAAGACTTGAGGGCGCTACGGTCGATGCCCTCTTGATTGACCGGGATTACATTGAGTTTTGGCAAAAGCCGGCCCAGCAGTGGCACATCCAGCAAAGTGCGCCGCGCCAGAAAATAAATCGCCCGATCACAAGTAGTACCCGCCAGCGGCGGATCGAGATAACTCTGATGGTTCATGGCGAGAATGACCGGACCGTTCTGAAGCATGCGCTCCGGATGAATTACACGAAGACGAAAAAACAATCGGCCAACAAGACGGCTAAGCTGATAACCAAGCCAGTAATAGACATTCATCTAACGAGTAAACAATTTAGCGATTTGGCGATTCGTCTTTCAGTCAATCTTTAAATCTCTAACTCGTTAAATTGCCTGGATCGGCAGGCCCATCTTTGCGAGTATGCCGACGATTTCGCTGATGACCTGCTGAATCGTCAGATGTGACGTGTCGATGACATTCGCGTCCTTCGCGATGACCAACGGCGAGACCGGGCGCAAAGAATCAGCGCGATCGCGCAGCGCAATTTCATCGCGTCCTCCTTGAGCCGCGCGGCGCTGGAGACGCACCGCCGGCGAAGCATCAACGTAAAATTTATAGGGCGTGTTTGGAAAAACGACTGAACCGATATCGCGGCCTTCCACGATCAGATCGTGAGTTTGTGCGTGCTCGTGCAGTCTCTCCGCAACAATTTGGCGAACCACAGGGAACTGACTGACGCGTGCAACGCTTTCGTTTACACAATCATCACGCAAGTGGTCCCCGTGCAGTCGCCATCCTCAGGATCGATTCTATTTTGCAGAATGTGCCATGTGATTGCTCGATAGATGGCACCGGAATTGACGTAAATGAATCCCAGTTGCCGGGCAAGCTCTCGTGCGACGCTGCTTTTTCCAGAAGCCGCCGGACCATCGATGGCAATTACCCGATGAGACTGTTCCTGCATCCTGGGAAATTAGCGCGCCGACAAGCTGCCGGGCAAGCCACCAGTCATTTACATCCAAACTCCGAACGTTTCAGGAATCATGCTTCTTCCTCGACTGGTCCGGGAGTAAGTGAACCGATCACAGGCGTACTGATCTGCATCCGTTTCGGATTTGTGAATTCTTCGAGGACAGTTTCGAACCCAGGATAGGATTCACGAATACATTCGGCGTCCTGAATAATAGTCTCGCCATCAGCGAACAGTCCCGCTATGGCAAACGCCATCGCGATACGATGATCGCCAAAACTCGGCAGGCGTGTCCCGTGCAAGGGAGCTGGTCCAAGAATCTCGAGGCCATCACTCAGTTCAGATACTTTCGCACCCATGGCACGCAGATTGTGCGCGATTGCGGCGATACGATCGCTTTCCTTGACGCGCAATTCTTCCGCGTGGCGAATAATCGTCTTGCCGTCTGCAAGAGCGCCGGCGACTGCAAGTATCGGCAGTTCATCAATAAGTTGCGGTACTTCCTTACCCTGAATGACAGTACCTTTTAGGGGGAAACCAGTAACTTCAACAATTCCGAACGGCTCGACTTGATCGATGTCCTCAATCGCCTCGCGCACTTGCGCACCCATCCGAAGTAGAACACCGAGCAGCGCGGTTCGTGTGTGGTTTAAACCCACACCTCGAATGAGCAAATGACCTCGCCGTTTGGCCGCAGCCGCAACGAGCCAAAATGCCGCGGAAGAGATGTCGCCTGGAATGGCAAAGTCGCGCGACTCCGGGACTTGGTCACCGAATACGTTCACACTGCCATTCTCGTCCATTGCTGTTCGGACCAGGAAATAGTCAAACATCATTTCCAAATGATTCCGCGTTGGTGCCGGTTCGATCACCGTGGTCTTGCCCTTGGCAAAGAGTCCGGCCAGTAGCAATGCGCCTTTCACCTGCGCGCTTGCAACAGGCGGCCGATAACGAATACCACGTAACGAACCGCCCTGAATGCGCAGCGGCGGCGTCTCTTCCGGACCTTCCGCGACAATGTCTGCACCCATCTGGCGAAGCGGCGTAATGACGCGCTCCATCGGACGTTTTGACAGCCCGGCATCCGCGACAAGGCGACTTTCGAATGTCTGCCCGGCCAGCAGCCCTGAGAGCAGACGCATGGTGGTGCCGGAATTGCCGCAATTGATTTCGCCCTTGGGCGGTGTAAGGACTCGCTTTTTCCCATAAACGATCAACGTCGCCGGCTCGGGCTGTTCAATCTTAATCCCGAGTGCGCGCAGTGCGTTCACTGTGTGCATACAATCTTCGCTGGGAAGAAATCCCTCCAGAGCGCACACTCCATTCGACAAAGCAGCGATGATTACAGCGCGATGCGAAATGCTTTTATCTCCGGGGACAGTGATCTCGATGTCAATTCGAGGTGCCCGTTTTACCCGCAACTCCATAGATAAGAAGAAACCAATAGTGAATACTTAGCCGGATGCTCTGTAAAAACGGACGCTGTGCTAACTCAGCACCTAATACGACCATCCAGCATCAGCCTCAAACACCCTCAAGGCAACCCGTTACGGAACAAGAAAAATTTTATCCGTGTACGGATCCTTTACTTCGGTTCCCGGCGGGAATCCTTCGACATCGATATACTTGCCAGGTGAGTAAGGACTCTCCACAAGGTGAGGCTTGCCAGGAACAGGAATTCCATAGGGATAATCGCCTTTTGCAACCTTCGTCGGTGCGGCTGCCGGTGGAGGTGGAGCTGGTGCGGTCTCCACGGGCGGTGTCCCTGTAGGCTGAACAGGGCCGTTCGGATTGAATGGTTGTTGCGGTGGCGGGTACTGTTCGGGCTGAGTGGGTGGATAATTTGCGACCCGATGTCGAGAGGGCGGCGGCTGCGGCTCTTCACTGCACGAGGCGACGAGGAAGGCCGTGAACAGAGCAAGCGACAATGAGAATTTCATAAATGCAAAATACTGCAACAAGCGTATCTGCAGTCTGAGTCGTTGCCAATCACTAAATCGCTTTTTGTTCACGCTCAGCCACGCGTTCGCAAAAACTGCTGTGGATACAATGACGGTTGGCCTTGCATCCGAATCCTAGATAGAAATGTCTACGGCCAATAACTCCCATGCGGAAATTTTGATAGTGGATGACGATGCTTTGAGCCGCAAAATCCTGGCGCAAGTACTGACGTCAACCGGCTACAATTGCCAAGTCTGCGGGAACGGCTCTGAAGCGCTGGAGATAATTCGTGCCAAGCCGCCCTCGCTTCTGTTGCTCGACTTCGATATGCCAGGGGCCAATGGCGCCGAGGTGCTAAAACAGCTCCGCTCCGATGAACATCAGTCAATCGCGCAGGTGCCGACAATTATGCTGACTGCGCATGGAAGCGAGGACAGCGAGGTCTCTTTTTTACAAGCTGGCGCAGATGATTTTGTGACAAAACCAGTCAATGCTGCGGTATTGCGTGCGCGAATCGAGACTCAGCTTCGTCTTCGCTCCATGAGGCGGCAGTTAGAGAGGCAGAATGACGAACTCGAACAATGGCGCCGCGATCTTGAACGCGATCTGGCCGCAGCGCGTTTGACGCAGCAATCGTTAATTCCCCAAAAGCCTCTGGTACTGCCTGGATGGGAGGTTGCAGCCTGTTATCGCCCGGTGATTCAAGTGGGCGGCGATGAGCTGCCGCTGCGCTGCTTACAACACTGGCAAAGCTTCTCTTTCACCATGGCAGCGTGGAACACGACGGGCCATCTCGCGTGTTAAAAGCAGTGAACGATGACTTTCGCAGCATTTTTGGCGGACGCTCTTTCATGACTGCGATGTGTGTGGCGCTTAATCACGCAACCGGGAGCGCGCACGTCGTAGGAGCGGGTCATCCGCCTCTTCTCATCCTCCGCCGTAACGGCTCGACAGAATCGATTCCATCGGTCGCACCTCCGTTGGGCTTGGTCGAGCGGTCCGAATTTGCGGAAACCGCGCTCGACTTTGAACCAGGGGACGCCTTCCTTCTTTACACTGATGGGTTGTTTGGCTCGTCGAAACACCAACCGCGCCGATTGACGCCGCAGCAACTGCAGAACATGCTGGACCATTCCGCACCGACTGCAGAACTATTGCTCAAGCGAATTTTGGACCGAGCAATGCCCAATAATGCCAAGGACTCTTTGTCGGATGATATCACAGCTATGGCGGTGCGCCGGATGGCCCATCAATAAATTTTTCCGTTTGCTTAAAATTAGTGTTGCTCTCTCGCAAGCGAAACGTTAATCAGCCTCCATGCCGAAAACCAAAAAGAAAACTTCCAAGCGCAAACCGAATCCCGCCTTCATGAGACCGGTTCAGCCTGACGATAAGCTTGCTGCCATTGTCGGGTCACAGCCGCTACCACGCTCGGAGCTCACCAAAAAGCTCTGGAACTATATCAAGAAGCACGGTTGCCAGGATAAAAAGAAACGAACCATGATCAACGCCGACGACTCACTCAGGCCGGTATTCAATGGCAAGAGCCAGGTGAGTATGTTCGAGATGACCAAGCTCGTCTCGAAGCATCTGCGCTAGATCCCAAACCCGTCGATAGCCCGGCGTTGGTTCGCCGGGCTATTCGCGGAATGAAATAATTGCTGCGCTGGTTCCGAAAATTTCGGGGCCCTTGCGCTAGCCAGTATTTCCATCGAAGATGGTGACGTGAAAACCTACCGTTTTTTTCTTTTCGCGGTCGCGGCCGTCGCTCTAATCTCCGGGCCGCTCGCTAGCGCGGAGGAGTCTGGCTGGCTCACCGATTACAAGCAAGCGCAGCAACAGGCCAAGGCTAATAACAAAATTCTGCTGCTCGATTTTACCGGCTCAGATTGGTGCGGGTGGTGTAAAAAGTTTGACAGGGAGGTTCTATTGAAGCCGGAGTTTAAGGACTTCGCACGGGACAATCTGGTCGTCGTAGAACTCGATTTTCCACGCGGTAAACCGCAGACCGCCGAGCTAAGAAAGCAGAATCGGTATCCCGGGTACTTTCCCGACGGTCCCGCCGCGTTCATCGCGGAACTCCAGAAATTGCGGAAAGGTTGAATGCGCCTTGCTTTCTGGCGCGAATAAAATCCGCTGCGGATTTGTCGCTCTCGTGCAAGGGAGGCAGCCGCGTCTTGCGTAACTGGCAGCCTCTGCTAGATACGCATTCATTTTCCCCACGCTGCCACCTATGTCCCCTTTCCGTTTGCTGTTGTTTTGTTTCGCCTGGTTAACCTTCGCCCTTGCGGTTGGAGCGGAGTCCACGCCAGCAAAGCGAACTGCGGCGCGAGCAACTCGAGCGGAACCGGAAGAACCGGGCATCACATTTAACTCGGTTCATGTCGATGGACCGTACATCGCGATGACCTTCGACGACGGACCGAGCGCGACGCTGACTCCAAAATTACTCGATTTGCTGGCTGCGCATCACATCAAGGCGACCTTCTTCGTAATCGGCGAAAACGTCGCGGAACATCCTGAGATCGTTGCTCGAGCCGCGCGAGAAGGCCACGAAATTGCCAACCATAGTTGGTCGCATCCCAATTTCGGCAAGATGTCGGATGAAGGCGTTCGTCACCAACTCCAGCAAACCGATGATGCAATCAAGAACGCCACAGGAAAGCGGCCCAGGTTGCTGCGGCCGCCTTATGGATCGATCACGGCCCGAGAGAAGCGCTGGATTCATGATGAATTCGGTTACGACATCATCCTTTGGGACGTGGATCCATATGACTGGAAACGGCCCGGTCCCGCTGTGGTTCGATCTCGTATTCTTAAGGAGACGCGGCCCGGCTCGATCGTGTTATCTCACGACATTCACCCGGGAACGATTGAGGCGATGCCTTCCACTTTTGATGAGCTCGAGGCAAAAGGCTTCAAATTCGTCACCGTACCCGAATTGATTCGCATGGCGACGCCTCGACCCTCCCATCCGAGTCCTCAACCGGGCGGAAACGTTTCGCCTAGCACTAATGGATCCCCTTCTCCAACTCCCTCGCCAGCGTCTTCTCCAGCAGGGTAAAACTGGCGTCTTAGCTCGCTACTTCTTCGCGGCGCCAAGGCCGCGATCTGCCATCCGCTGCTCATTCTGTCGGCGCGCGATGACCCAATGATTATTTTCGCCGTAGCTTCGCCACGGACCTGGGGGTACATCGCGAACTTCGACGAATTGCCAATCGGTCACGTCGGTGGGTGCCAGTTGCAGGTAGTCACGCACGGCCGGAGAAACATCTAAGCCCGCACCGTGGTTGAGATTCGGCTTGGGACGTTCGTTGCCAAAGACGTACTGAAAATGATCGGTCCGAAACGGACCGCAATCCTCCCATTGCGCATAACAGGTGCGATTGCCTTTACGAATCGCAAGCCAGCGGTTCCGGCATACTGATTCTCCCGGCCCGGTGTAGGATTGCTTGAACCAAGGGATCACCAGTGCCGCTTCCGGCTTGAACTGACCGTGCGTCACGTCGTTATATGGCAGCGCACAGTAGAAGGGATTCAACTTCGGAACAAATGCTACCGGGATGTAATTGCGTCGTGCGCTCGAGTCGGGATTATCGTATCCGCCATAATTTGACGTCCAGTTAAAGTCCCAGGCGCTTTTGTAGTTTGGAACCGGATTGTTACCTCCTGCTTGTTCTCCAATCCAAAACACAGTGGTGACGATATTGGTCTTCCACGGGTAACGCTGCATCGCAGGACGGGAGCTGGTGGGGATAAAAACCTGCGGTTCGACTTTGAGCAGAGCCTGCTCCCGAAGCTTCATGGCATACTTGGCAAAGTCGGCCGCCGTTGCATAGGGGGACGTGGATTGCTCGTCCCCGAAAGCTTTCGGGCCGGCAGCAATCCCCAGACTCAGACAAGTCGCAAGAAGTCTCCTCATCCTCAAACGCCGTCACCTTGTACCCGATCCCACGCTCCTAAGCAAGCCGAATTTCCCGGATCGGATACGATGAAAATCATTGCATAATGCCGCGCGCACCCTTTCGCACTCTAAAAAGGACCGGCAGCATCCCCACCTGCTACAGCATTAGCTGCGGCTGAGTACGGTGTCGCGTTTGAATCGGGCATTGTCCGCCTTGGGATAATCGAGCGTGTAGTGGAGGCCGCGGCTTTCCTTGCGACACAGTGCGGAATCGACAATCAACGCGGCGACGGCCGCCAAATTACGCAGTTCCAATAGGTCTGCGGACACCTTGAAATTCCAATAGAACTCTCGGATCTCGCGTTGAAGATTTCGCAGCCGTGCGCTGGCGCGCTGCAGGCGCTTATCCGTGCGCACGATTCCTACATAATCCCACATCAAGCGTCGGATCTCATCCCAGTTGTGATAGATTACAACCAGCTCATCGACGTTCTGCACATTTCCCGATCTCCATTCCGGCAGTGGGATTTCTCGTTTCGAAGTTGATCGTGTGCCACCGACCGCAGTGGCCGCGCGATGCGCAACCACCAAACCTTCCAACAGCGAGTTGCTGGCAAGCCGATTTGCCCCGTGTAACCCAGTGCACGCGACCTCCCCAATCGCATAAAGTCCGCGCAAACTCGTCGCGCCATTCACATCCGTTTTGATTCCACCGCACTGATAATGCGCAGCCGGCACAACGGGAATACCCTGCTTCGACATGTCGATTCCGAATCGCAGACAGGTCTGGTAAATGTGGGGGAAACGCTCTTGAATGAATTCCAGCGGTTGATGAGTGATATCCAAAAACACACACTTGGCGCCCGAGCGCTTGATCTCGGCGTCAATGGCACGTGCCACGATATCGCGCGACGCCAATGAACCGCGCGCGTCGTAACGCTTCATGAAATCTTCGCCGCGGTTGTTGCGAAGAATACCTCCTTCGCCGCGCACCGCTTCCGAAATAAGAAATGACTTCGCCTGCGGATGAAAAAGACAGGTGGGATGAAACTGGATAAATTCCATGTTGGCAATCTCAACCCCTGCGCGCCACGCCATCGCCACGCCGTCTCCGGTCGCAATATCCGGATTGGTCGTGTACAAATAAACCTTCCCGCAACCGCCGGTCGCAAGCACGATCCGATCCGATCGAATGGTTTCAACCTCGCCAGTTTTTTCATCCAGAACATAGACACCAAGACAGCGGTCTTCTGTCGCGAACCCGAGCTTGGCGGCAGTGATTAAATCCACGGCTATATGATTTTCTAATAATTGGACATGTGATTGTCGGCCCAGCTCGCACAAAAGCGTATTTTCGATCTCTTTCCCTGTTACGTCTCGTACGTGCAAGACCCGGCGCTTGGAATGACCGCCCTCTTTGCCAAGGTCAAGCTCGCGATGTCCGGAAACCTCACGTTCATCGAACTGCAAACCGAGTTCTACCAGTTCGCGAATCCGCTCCGGACCTTCGGTGACGATCGTGCGCACGACCGCCTCGTCACACAGGCCGGCGCCCGCTTCGAGCGTATCGCGCACGTGCAACTCAAA
>QHRI01000076.1 GCA_003221375.1 Verrucomicrobiota bacterium | reverse complement strand
CAAACGAATTGATGGCAGGAACGCATTACTATAGCACCACCGGCATTGCAGCCCGGGGACGCATCTACGTTGCCGGGGATAACAAAGTCTATGCTTTTGAGGTACCGACGTCATCGCCTACGCCTACAGCGACACCCACTGCCACTGCCACTCCGACGCCAACAGCCACCCCGACATCAACACCTACTCCAACGGTAACTCCAACTCCTACTCCAAGATCTACCCCGACACCGAGGCCGCATCCTGCTCCGCAGCCTCGTCCAACACCGCGCTAGCGATTCAGAACAAACTTTGTACGGCAAGCGCCTCGCTTGCCGATGGCCCGACATGATCGCGCGGAGGTGCTCGTGCCTCGCAAATTCAAAGGACAACCGAAGCGATTGCCGGACAACCTCCTATTTCAACGCGGCACAGCCGTTGCTGTACGGCTTGACAAGGAAGCAGCACATTGTGGTAGAAAGGGCGCCTCCGCTCTCAAACTGCTGCCTATGAAATCTCCAATTCGCAGTTCCTCGTCTGTCATTGCCGGATCATGCATTGCCATTCTCAGTGCAATTTCCCCGGTAAACGCGCAGGTAAACGTGACCCAGCATCACAACCATGCTTCGCGGGATGGCCTTTACATTGATTCTGCATTTACGTTTGATGCCGCCGCTAAACTGGCACGCGATCTAAATTTCGACGGCACGATTGTCGGCGATGTCTGGGCGCAGCCGCTTTACGTCGATGATGGACCGGGTGGCAGGCCAACAGTGATTGCAGTGACCGAATCCAATAACGTGTATGCGCTAGACGCCGTCGATGGCAGCATCATCTGGCAAATCAACGTGGGCACTCCGGTTTCGCTATCGGATCTCGCGTGCCCATGGGACGTTGATCCCATTGGCATCACCGGCACCCCGGTCATCGACCTCGGTTCGCGATCGCTTTTTTTCGATGCAATGACCACGCCAGACGGCGGCGAAACCAAGAAGCATCTCATCTTTTCTCTTAACCTGGATACAGGCGCGATCAATCCTGGCTGGCCAGTCGACGTGGGCGAGACTGCTGTATATAACGGCACGACTTTTACATCTTCGATACAAGCTCAACGGCCCGCGCTCGGCATCGTCGATAATATTCTTTATGTGCCTTACGGCAGTTTCTTCGATTGCGGTGTTTATCATGGCTGGCTTGTGGGAGTATCGATAGATAATCCAGCCAGTGTCATGGCATGGGCCACCGACGCAATCGGCGGCGCAATTTGGGGAGTAGGCGGCGTAGCCAGTGATGGCAGTAATCCATTTGTTACTACGGGGAATACTTTTGACACGTTAGGAAACTGGGGAGGCGGCGAGGCAGTGATTCGTTTGTAGATGTTCCGGGCGCAACGCCGTCCAGACTGGTGGTTGCGCTGGGAAAGGATCGGAATGCGTATCTACTTGATCGCGACAACCTGGGCGGCATCAGTACTCCGGTAGCCTCGGCTCAGGTTTCCAACAGTGACATCGCGCAAGCGGCAGTGGCGTATCGAACCAAGCAAGGCACCTATGTCGCCTTCCGCGCTAGTAGCACGACGATCTCCGCTTTCCGCATCACCGCAACCAATCCACCTGCCATCGTAAACGCCTGGAGTGCGACCCAGCCGGGTCGAGCTGCTCCCTTCGCTACCTCTACTGACGGCACCAATGACATTATTGTCTGGGTAGTTGGCGCAGATGTAGACGGAGATCAACGGTTGCACGGCTTTGACGGCGATACGGGCAATGTTGTTTATGCCGGCGGCGGGCCTGACGAATTGCTGTCCGGCTCGCGGCGCTTCAATACCGGCATCGCTGCCCGCGGACGCATTTACCTCGCCAATGATTATAAGGTTTATTCTTTTGCGTTGCCTGGAATCGTGCCGACGCCGACCCCGACTCCGAGGCCCCGGCCAACACCACGACATCGCCCAACGCCACCCGTTCGCCCGATTCCATTGCGTTAAAATAGCAGGTAGAATTCACTGCCGCGGGCGTTTCTGCCATGCGCAGGGAAAGACGCATGAGGATTTGATTAAAATTGGCATATTGTGATCAGCATGTCGGATAAGTGGCGGGAGTTATTGTTGGCTGTAGGGCTATCCGCTCTCGCAGGATTGGTCTTCTTTTTTACAACCAAGGCGACGATGCACGACTTTGATTACACGGCCCGGATCGCATCGGCCTTGTTGCATCGCCATCTTGGCCTCGACAGGCAGCCCGGCTCGTGGCTGAACGAGCTGGTTCCATTCGAAGGTAAATATTACTCTGTATTCCCACTTGGCGCCGTTCTAAGCGTTCTGCCAGTCGCTCTTTTGCAGCAAGCTGGATGGATTCACAGTTTTCCTGCACAAGTGTTGACCGCGCTGATCGCGGGACTATGCGTTTTTTTCTTCTTTGGTCTATCGAGCGTCCAAACCAAATCAGTTGGCCGGCGAATTGTTCTCGCGCTGTTTCCCATCTTCGGAACCTGGACATGGTGTAATCTCGGATTCGGTGGGTCCTGGCAAATCGCTCTCGGATTCGCGCTGCTCGGACAAGCAGGCGCGCTATATTTTACTCTGGTGCGATCATCCCCCTTCGTCGCCGGAGCGTTCTTCGCGCTCACCTTTGGGAATCGCACAGAATTGATTCTGATTCTGCCGATTTTTCTTTATTTGTGGTTCACGATTCCCGATGGCACCGAGCCGATCCGGTTAAGCAACATCGTGCAACGGCTTCGCAAAAAAGCACCCGACTTAATCTCATTTCTCGTCCTGCCAATAACCCTCGGGATTCTAACAGCGGAATACAACTTCGCGCGCTTTCATTCCATCTTTGATTTTGGATACGCACGAATCCCCCGCGTTCTCCAGGAGCCATGGTATCAACACGGATTATTCTCTCTCCACGCGATCCCTGGAAACATTTACCACATGCTTTTCAAGGGAATCGGCGACACCATCCCAAAGTTTCCTTACATCCTGCCATATGGATTTGGTTGTTCCATCTTCATCGCCAGTCCATTTCTTTTCCTTCTTTTCCGTGAGGGCGGAAAGTATAAGGCGGTGGCTTGGATCACGATTGGCTTATTGATCGCGGCGTTGTGGTCTCATGGAAATCCTGGCGGCTGGCAATTCTCCTATCGCTACGCCACGATCCTTCTACCATGGATGTTTCTTCTATTAGCCGGCAATGGCCCTGCGAAACTGTCTGTAATAGAAATTTCGCTCTTTCTTGTTTCGGTTGCGATCAATGCGCTCGCCACATATGAATTTCTTTGGACTAGGAACGTGCACCCCTAGCGATTCCGTCACCAAGACGAAGGCTTCCATTTAACTTCGGCGAACTGGAATGTTAGCGCTGCTTTATCTGGCAACGATCCTAATGCAGGGTGCTTGCGTTTGCCGACGCTTATACGGGTTCAACTCCGTATACCATTACATCGCTGCCTCATTTCTGGTTGGACTTGTGTTAAGCACATGGGCGACATACCTATTTGCGCTTGCCTTTGCATGGTCCAACACACCCTTGCTTGGAGCGAATATCTTGTTCTTTGCACTGGCGGGTCTGGTGATCTACAAGTTACGACCACGCTCAGCGTTTAATCCCAAATTGACGGACTCTCGGCCCTCAGGTTCGACGGTTTGGGACGCTTTCTTTATTGGCTGCTTCATTCTGGCTGCCTGCTACCTAATGTTTGGCACCCTTTGGCTCAAGGATGGAAATGCTCGCATGGCGTCTGTCGTCTGGAACGATTTCGGTCCGAATCTATCGTTAATGCAGAGCTTCGCTGTGGGCCACAACTTTCCCACAGAATATCCGCACTATATCGGCGAGCCTATTCGCTACCATTTTCTTTTTTGGTTCCAGGCAGGGAATCTTGAGTTTCTGGGTCTTAACATGGCTTGGGCTCTTAATCTTTTAAGCGTCTTTTCCCTTCTTGCCATGTTAATTCTTATCATGACGCTCGGCGAGCTGCTGTTTCAGTCACGAGTAGTCGGTCGAATTGCAGCGTCGCTCTTTTTTTTCCCAACTACACTTTCATATGTCCCATTCCTCCAGTCGCAACACTCCTTATCCCAGGCATTCGCATCCATCATACATCTTAACCATTGGCTCGTCTCAGGTTACCCATACAAAGCTGAAGCCGTAGGTACATGGTCACTGAGTATTTTCTACGTACAAAGGCACTTTATAGTAGGGATCGGCGTTTTCCTTCTAGTGTTGACCTTTCTAGTTGGTTTCTGTCGGCAGCGACGGCGCCCGTTCGCATCAACACTTGACGGAACGAACGTAGCCAAAGCATCCGACGCCGAAATCAAGGGAGCAGAGCCTGAAGCTGCAGATCATAAAATTGCCTGCTTAACAAGTGAGACTCAAACCGACTCATCGCACGAACAATCCCCACATCAAATTGTAAGCTTTGCCTTTACCGGATTCTTGCTGGGATTGCTTCCGTTGTGGAATAGCGCCGCCTTCGCCACAGCTTTCGCCGTGGTTGCTGTGATGCTGGTCCTCTTTCCTTATCGTGTATATATACTTTCACTTTTGATCACTGCGGCGCTGGTGAGTGCGCCGCAACTGGCATTTCTTTTTCTGAGGGATCAGGGATTCACTCACGGGAATTCGATTATCCACTGGGGACTTGTGGTCGAAAATCCTACGCTGTCGCGCGTCTTATCCTATTTCTGCTTTACGTTCGGGGAAAAACTCCTGTTAGGACTAGCTGCGGTCATATTCTGCATGACACTTCCGCGCAGGCTGTTCATAGCACTGTTGATTCTGCCGATACTCGCGTTTAGCACACAGTTAAGCACTGACATCATCAACAATCACAAGTTTCTCTACATTTGGGTTCTTCTTCTCAATTTATTTGCCGCCTACACGATCTGGCGGGTCGGCAAGATACGTTGGGTAGGGAAGTCCGTAGCCGTAGCTCTCCTCCTCGTTGTGACGTTTGGAGGCGCCATTGAGTGGTTCCGTATTCACAACGATACCATCGTGGACGTGCCGTTTAGACAAAATCGGTTATCGGAGTGGCTACAGGCCAACACCAGCCCCAGAGACGTGTTCCTCACGGATAGATTTGTTATTCATCCCATTCTACTGAACGGTCGCCGCATTTTTTACGGCTGGCCGTATTTCGCCTGGTCAATGGGTTATTCATTAAGCACGCGAGATACACTCTACGGTAAATTGTTCACTGAGAAGGATCCGGTCGAGCTAGTTCGGCTTCTCAATGAAAATGGTATACGCTATGTGGCGATCGATAACGGCCTCCGCTCCGGTTACCTCAGGGATAAATTGAACGAGCCAGTGTTCAAACGCTATTTTGAAACGGTGTTTCAAGATAAGGAGAATCGCTTCGGCGCTTTGATAATTTATCGCGTTCCCGATCGCATGCGTAATAATACATGGCGGGCCGGCATCGGGGATCGTATTGCTTCAATCGAAGCTATTAAACGATGAGATAGCTGATCAGAAAGCCCAATGGCCCCAGACGAAGAGACTGGCAAACAGTGCAAAAAACAAGAGAGACCACATGGTGATAAGCGCATACCAAAATCGGCTGTTGGCCAGAAGCGCGAAGAGAATGAAGATCGGAAACATCACCAGCGTGTATCGAGGCATGCTTATAAGCCACGAGGCACCGGTCACCAGTAACCAGTTACCGGAGATCCACATTGCATAAGTCGGACGAAGCTTGACCCAGGACGCGACCGCACAAATAAAGCCCAGGATAATAAAAGAGAATTCCTGTGTTCCAATGATCTCCGAGTCAGTCGGCTTCCAATGCTGAATAACGCCAATCGTGCTGCGAAGTCCGACCCAAGGCCATGACGGTCGCACACTAAAGAGCGCGTTGCGTGACGCCAAAAATGCGAACGGAGCGCCGCTAACCTTCCAGTTGATCAAAAGATAGACGGCAAAACCCGCAGGCACGACTCCTATCCAAAGCCATCTCCAACTCCAGCGTCGGGTGGCCCAGAACTGGCACGCCGCTTCAACCGCCAGCGTCGGAAGTAATATGATCCCATTGGCACGGGTCATCCAGGAGAGCGCTCCAAGCAGCCCCGCCAGCCACCAACGCTCTCGTCGTGCGGCAAACACGGAGCCGATGACCAACGCAAGAAAAAGACTTTCCGTGTAGCATACGTGCAGGAAATACGCCGTAGGAAAAATCAATAAAAACCAAACAGAACGCAGCGCGACTTCAGGTGCGAAATCAATCGACACGAGTCTGCGCAACAGAACGGCTGCGAAAAAAAGTGCCGCTCCGGAAACGATTAGGCCCGAAACCACATAATTTCCGGCGATCCAGGCAACAAATCGGATGCACCAGGGATAGAGTGGATACAACCATGCCTTCCATACGCTATCGTTGGTGTAGCCCAATTTGGCCAGCCGCAGATACTGATCACCATCCCAACGACTCCACAACTCGAGCCAACCGTGAAACCCGACGGTCCACTTGTTCGCGAGTATCTGATAGGCTTTTGTGCCGAAGACAAAGAACAGCCCACTGATAGCCAGAACCCATCCAACGACGATCCAATCCTCCCTTTGCAAAAAGCGCCACCACGGCTTTGAGGGCGGATTCGCTGGTTCTGCTTCGGCGGTCGCGGGTGCGTTTTCGTCGTTCATTATTTCTTGTTTCGGACTTGAGAACAAAGGGTTGTCCAATTTGTTCTCGGGGAAGAAACCGTCAAACAATCCCTGCAGTATTAGGGCAATGGATTCGGACTTGCGCGCCTCGTTGGAAACGCCTATTAGCTTTACCCTCATGGTTCATCACGTCGTTCTCTATAAACTCAAGCCCGAGGTCACGCCCGCTCGCGTGGAGGCGATGATGATGAATGCGCGCATGCAGCTTCTGAAAATCCCCGAGGTCTTGAGCATCAAGTGCGGGAAACGGATCGACCCCGAATTGCCGTGGCCGTTCTTCATCGCCATCGATTTTGAGTCGATGGACAAGTACGCAATCTTTCGCGAAGACCCCATTTTCGTGAAATTCATGGAGGAAGTGATCAAGCCGAACATTGAGGATTCCCTGGATCTGGACTTTGAGATGGACCCGGGCAAGGACGTTCGTTTTTCGTAGGGGAGCAGCCAACCGCTCATGGCTGTAGCCACGGCGCTGTGTCGCCGTGCGGGTGGCCACGCGCGGGACGCCTCGACCAGCGAGGCGGCTACAAAAACGCCCTACCATTGCTATTTTCGACCGGAACGCGTAATCATCCGATTCGATGCGTCTCGGCTATCTTTACTCCCGGTATCCCGTGCTTTCGCAGACGTTTTGCGACGCGGAGATGTTGGTGCTGGAACGGCTCGGTTTCGAACTCGAAATCGGCTCGGTCTATCCCCCTCTCACCAGCTTGCGCCACGAGCACATCGCCTGTTTGCGAGCCCCAATTCATTACGCGCCTCCGCAAGAAATCTTGAAGATT
>QHRI01000446.1 GCA_003221375.1 Verrucomicrobiota bacterium | reverse complement strand
CCTCATTGCAGACGAGATCAGAGACTGGGACAAGAAAGGTGTTGATGATCCGAGATCGTTTTATTATTCAGCACACCAGAACATCGACAGGCAGTTGCGCGATTTCTGGCGAGCGAATCCGCCGACGACCGACGTAAGTCCAAGCGCGCCTTCGCATCATTGGTTCCATTACACCGACGTTCCCGTCGTACCGGCGCAGCGATACCGCGACGGGCACGCTGGCCGCAGCAAATGGGACGTGGTCCATATGATTCCATTTTGCATCCGGGTTTTGCAGGGCCGAGTGCCTGAACAAAACGAGCGAGGAATTACCAAGGGGGTAGCTGTCATCTTGCTTGCACATTACGTGGCAGACATTCATCAGCCGCTTCATGAACACTTGAACTGAGCGACGAACCGCCGCGCAGCCGCGGAATTCATAAGAAGAAATTGCACGGCTTTTGGGATAACGACACAGTGAACGGGCTTTTCCTCCACGAACCCGGCACGCTGCGAAAAGATGAACTGTAGGCGCTTATCGAGGCGCGAAAGAGGGAACTAATCTACGAAATGGCAACGCATGAACCCAGTAACTGGCGAATGCCAGCAAGTGTTCCCGCTGATAGTTATGCCGAAATATGGGCAGACGAAATCTTGCCGATTGCGCGCGATGCGTATGCGCGGCTGGAATTCACAAACGTGCGCCCACAACAGGACGAAAGCCGCATAGTAGCAGCCGGTGAAGCAGTCGAAAAAAGAACCGCGCGTCAAATGAACTATCGCCCGTGGGCGACAGATGTTGTCCGGCAAGAACTGCACAAAGCCGGTTGGCGGCTTGCCGATTTGCTCGAGAAAATCTTGTAGCAAGAAAATGCGAGCTGTTGTTCAGCGAGTGAGCCGGGCACGTGTGACCGTGGAGGGCCGCGTGGCGGGAGAAATCACGACCGGTCTTATGATTTTGCTCGCTGTCAGCCGCGATGATACGTCCGTCGTCGCTGGCAGCATGGCCGAGAAGGTCGCAACCCTCAGGATTTTTGAGGACGATCAGGGGAAGATGAATCGCTCTCTTCTGGATGTCGGCGCCAGCGCTCTGGTTGTCTCGCAGTTTACGCTTTACGGCGACGCGCGCGGTCAACGCAGGCCCAGCTTTATTGCCGCAGCGCCACCGGAACAGGCAAAGAAGCTTTACGAAGAGTTTTGCGAAGCGTTGCGCAACTTGGGAGTCACCGTGGCGACAGGAGTTTTCCAGGCGATGATGTCGGTCGAGTTAATCAACGAAGGCCCTGTCACAATCCTTCTCGATTCCGACAAAACGTTCTAGACAGAACATCACCAACAGGCTTGAAACGCAGTCCTACGGCTTCGTCGTCGATCGGTCGTGGAAAAAGAAACCGCGCCGGGATTTTTCCACGGCGCGATTTCTTTAAGAACTGTCAGATTAAATCAGGCTTCGGTCTTCTTCGCGCTAGCCGTTTTCTTGCATTGCGCTTTCAACTGATCGAACTGCGCTCCAGAAAGAATTCCTTTGGCCTGTTTGAGGAATGTCTTCCGGCTTTCGTTTGTGCAGCCGGCCTTCACGCATTCGGCCTGCCACGTTTCGATCTTTGTCTTTTGATCTGGCGTGAGATTGAGCGTTGCCAGATTAACGCACGCCATCGCGTCTGCTTTCGAGGCACCCTTGGCGCAACATGCCTTGTCTCCTGCAAACGCGCTGGATGCAGTCAGCATCGCAACCGCGATTAGAGCTGTAGTGGTAATTTTGATCATGGTGAATCCTGAGATACCCGCGCAGTCGAAAGCGTTCAAAATTTTGTGTAGCCAAGTCCATTGTAGGATCGGATAAAATTGCAGCCGGGACCGCTGCCTTTACAGTGAGCCGATGATTCTTAACCCGGTTCGTTCCATCCAATTGTCAGAGATAGAACAAGCGCGAGAGCGAATCGCAAAGACGATTATTCGGACGCCTCTGGTCCGTTTGGATCTCGGACCGGAGTTTCCCGACATTCGACTGAAGCTGGAAAACCTCCAGCCGATCAATGCATACAAATTACGCGGGGCCGCGAATGCCGTTGCACTG
>QHRI01000021.1 GCA_003221375.1 Verrucomicrobiota bacterium | reverse complement strand
ATCGCCACTCCAGCCGCCGGATACTCTGCCGCTCCATGGAGCGTTCTGGCTCGTGCAGTTACTGACGCAGCGGTGAAGCGAACCGCTATTGTTTCCCTGCCAAAACCGCAGGCTTGTTCCTGTGCCGACCGGATCCATGCGTGCGTAAAACCCGTCACCGCCCACGCCTAGTTGCCATTGCACCGGTCCCGTTGGCGTCCCCGCAAAGGTAACCGAACTAGATCCGTTATCCTGGGCACCGCCGTTGGCTTGCGGAGATGCGGAGTTGGCGAAGTCTCCACTGACGTCACCCGAGTAAAACTCGATGGTGTTTAAGCCCGTATCCATGTTAAACCAGGTTGGATCAGTGTTGGAGTTTGTTACGTCGGCATTGGTGGTGCCATGGGCGCCGCCATCATTTCCGATTAACAAGATGCTGGAAGAACCTGGAAGGAACGCCAGAGCATGTTGGTCCACATGCACAGGAAGTGGACCTCCGTTGGAGTAACCACAGGTGATATCGTTCCAGGTAGTTCCTGTGCGCGTCGCGAACCAGACGTCGTAGGTGTCGACAAACAAACGGTCGGGGTTGTTCGGATCGACCGCGAGGCCCTGGTCGTACCAGTTCTGCGGGTAGTCAAAGCCGCAGTCGCCGAGCGACGGGCCCTGCGAGCCGGCCATGAACGACCAAGAGGTGCCGCCGTTCGTGCTCGCCCAGGCGCCGAGTTGGCAGCCGGGGGCGCCCCCGCAGTTGCCGGCCGTGTTTCCGGCGATCGACTGCACCTGCGCGTAGATGACGTTCGGGTTGCTCGGCGCGACCGCGATGTCGATCCGTCCGAGCTGGTCGCCCGTCGTCGGGCTGGCGTACATCACGCCGCTACCCGCGTTCATGTTCGCGCCGGTCGAATACGGGCTGCCGCTGACGGCGGTGCCATAGACGAACCCGTTTGCGTTCGAGGCGATCGACGTGAAACTCGGGCAACCGCTTGATCCCATTGTCGCGGTGTAGAGACCGTTAGCCCCATTGTTACCCAGATCGAATTGTACTGTCGTAGCAAAACCTCTCACACCTACTGCCGCCAGGATGCGGGTCACGCCCCCGCCCATGTCTGTCAGTTCCAAGCCTGTTATGTCCTGACGCTGAGTACCAAACCCGTTAGTGGAACACGGACCTGTCCAGTTAACCCCGCCGTCATATGAGAGGTAAAGACCCGTTTTCGCGCCGGCAGCGACCTTGTTACTGCTATTAGGGTCAACGCGAACTTTACCAACGGCGTTATACTGAGGAAACTGACCCGCAGGGGTCGGAAATGCTATACCAAAAACGTCAGCGCCGAGCACCGTCCAGGTAGCCCCGGCATCGGTGGACTTGAGTACACCCTGACTACCCATGGAAAAGGAACCAAAATTGAGGTCCCCTGTGCCGGCATAAACGGTGTTATGATCGTTTGGATCAATGGTAACATTGTCGATCGACGTGGTGGAAATGAGTGGATCATCGGTTACCACGCTCCAGGAAGTGGAATTGCTACAACAATTCGTCGTCTTCCATACGCCGCCTCCGACTGACCCAAGGTAAGCCACAATGCTGCCATTCACGGTCGTGGTTGGATCGACCGCCATGGAGTTCACGCGTCCTTCGGTCGTCGTATAGTCAAAACAGCCCGAGCAGCCGGTCATGCGTTCTGGTTGCGGACCGAGACCGATAAAAGCAGTGCCAGTCAGAGCCAATGGACTTAATGAATTCCGAATGGCAGGCATGCCCGCGGGGACGCCTCTCGCCAGGCGCGCATGTTGAGCGGCGGCAGCGCGTAGCCATTTTGGATTAAAGCGACCTGTTGGATAGGTCAAACGATCGTTCCAGTATTGTTCCAATCGTCCCAGATCCTCAGCCTCAGCTTCCGGTCTCTGACCGGGCACGGGCATATAGCGAGCCCGCTGCGATGCATCCGTTGTGCTTGAAAGTGAGGAGTGGTTCGTGAGAGGTGAAAAATGCGCAAAAAGCCCCAGCGCTACGCCGCCAAAGCAGAGGGTAAAGGCGAGTAGTGCGCGCAGATTAAAAAATGCCGATCGAGTGGATATTTTCTTTTTCATTTTTGATCAAGGTGAAGTTTTGTGGAGAATGCTACCTAGAAGCTGACACGCTGCCTGCTCGCGAACGCTTTCGGAGCTGCCCTCCCCGCCTTGACGGGGCGCCATGGATGCTTTGTTTCAGAAAACCTCAAGGTACAGGAAAACGGCGTTTATAGTGATTTGGCCAGATTTGGTCAAGCCTTTTTTGGAACGTTACACCATTAAATTGTTACATGGCCGATCGCCACGGTGAAATGGAGGCCGAAGCTCTGCGACGCCTGCAATGTTGTATTCCTGGAGCCTCGCGGAACTCGCCCCTCCAGTCGCCCTATCGGCCCGGGATCAGCGATCCCGGCCACAGCGTATACACGCGTCGCCGATCACTATCCGCTCAGGGCGGCGTCGGGCGAGGCGCAGGCGTCGGACGAGGCCTTGGCGTCGGGGTCGGCCTGCCAGAAGGAGTTGTCGTCGCCGTCGGGGTTGCAGTGGTTGTTGGACTCGGCGTGGGTGTTTCGCACGGCACCAACAGTTGCGCGTCGTCCACAAACATCCCAGTGAGATCGCCGAATCCGTCCTCATGCGCCAAGAATTCAACGCGCACGGTTTGTCCTGCGAAAGGTGTCATGTCCACTGTCTCGTTGACCCACGCCTCGGTATCAAGGCATTGATGGAAGATCGTTTGCAGGATGTTGCCATTAATATCCGTGATATAGGCGTCCTGCCAATCGAAGTCGATGGTATCCATCGTGCAATCCCAGTGCCAGAAACTTAGCATGCCTCCGGCGTCAGGCACCGTGAACTGCTGATAAAATGAGCTATCTCCGTTGGCTTCGTTGTTTGCATTGAAACCGCAGAAGCCATCTGGTGCGTCGCCCACGAATCCCGAGAAGGTTCCGCTATGCGCCTGCATTTCCGTCACTACCGGGGTCTCGTTTTGGTCTAGAATGTTCCAGGGTGGGAAGCTGCCGGTCTCGAAGCCGCCGTTTTGGATTAGGCCGCTGTCGCAAGGAGTGGGTGTAGACGTTGGCGTTGCGCTGGGGGTGCCTGTTGCCGTTGGCGTAGCTGTCGGGGTAGGCGTTGGCGTTCCGCACGGCACAAGCGAAGCAATCAGCGCCCGGCGCTTCTGCCGCTGGCCATGCCTCCGTATACTACGCGGTGGGTTCCGCCCACCTGTAGCATCACATGCATACTGCGTGAAGGTGACGTCATCTCGCTTAACCCCTATTACCAACTCGCTATCGTTGGCAGCCGGTGCTGGGATGATATTGCCGTAAACATATTGGAACGGCGGCGTGCCGTTCTCAAACAAGGCTATCTCGTAATCCAACAGGGTCGTGGTCTGATTAGAGTACTGCGTGCGGAATTCCACGTAGAAGATGCGGTTGGGAGCATTGCCGGTCGTGGTGGTAAAGATGCCACATCCGGTACACGCCGTGGTGCCGCATCCTGTGGTGCACTGGTCCGCCCAATAAGGAGCCATTACATACGTGGCCGCGGTGTTTCCGAACGGCGAGCAAGTGACGTCGAAGTTATCATAGGCCGCGCCGAAGGTCAGCTGGCCGTTCGAGCCGGCGGTGGCCATCGTGTAGACCTGATCATAGAGTGTCACCTGAAAAGGTAATGCAATTGCGGTGCTGCAGTTATCGCAATGGTTCCCGATATCGTCGACGCCCGACACGAAGGTGCGACCGGCTACCGCGAACGTGTAAGACGGTATGCAGCCCTCAGGCACAAATTCTGCCGGCGCGGTCCGGACCGTACCGCCTGCTGATCTGTCGACCAGTGCGCTCTGCAAGGCGGAGGCAATTAAGATTGCAGCAGGCAATATCAGAGCAACAACTGACGCGATTTGGAGCCATGAAGCCCCGGCAGAATTATTCCGTTTATTTTTCATCGGTCAAGGCGGACCGCGTTCTCGTCAACACATTCGGGAAAATGAAGCTTTGTCGACTGTATGACACGCTCCTAGCTGAAATGGTGAGACCATGTCAACGAAAAATTTTAAAGGATTTTCTGTAACGATAGTAACAAGTAGTATCTCGTCGATAACACAGATGGACTGCAGGTCTAACAACAGAAGCGGTCGCTTAAGCTCTGGTCGCAGATAATCACCTGCGAACCTCGAGGAATTACAGTCGTCATCCGCCTGAGGCGGACTTCTACAATCTCTCGAGAGGCTCGCAGAGCTCGTCCCTCCGTTTCCGTTACCCCGGGGTCGGGCGCGAGCGCGGAGTCGGGTGAGGCCTTGGCGTTGCCCTCGGTGTAGGAGTCGGGCTCACGCTTGGTGATGGCGTAGCTGTAGGCGTTGGCGACGCGGTCGCAGTCGGAGTCGGAGTAGGAGTGGGCGTCCCGCCCGGAGTGTTAAAAGCATAGACTTTGTTATCGGTACCTATGTAAACGCGGCCGCGAGCTGCTATGCCTGTGGTGTTATACGAGTGTGTGCCTGCCATCGTTTCACTCGCGCCTCCACCAGAAAAAACCACAGCACCGGTGTCCCCATCGTAACCGTGTAACTTCTGGTCGCCGTTAGCTCCAACCGCCCATACAACCACGTTGTTCGTTCCGTCAGTCGAGGTGACGAAAGGAGAGCCGACACCGTTCTGGGTCGCACTCCAGGCGGTCGTGATCGTCGGGGGGCTAGCCGGATTGATGCGGAACGTAGAAAGTGTACTACTATTGGAACGAAAAGCGACATACGTGGCCTGGTTAGTTCGATACGTGGCTGCTGCCTGGATGATCGAGTTATTGCTAACATGCAACGAATGCAGAGGCGATGCAGTGACCCCGCCGAGATTGTTCCGATCGATCAAATACGCATTGCCATCTTTACCTAGTGCAACGACCAGGGCGGACGGATTTGCGCCGGGTACATCCACGAGCAATGGACCAGAGCCGCCGAGATCGGTATCGCCGCCATCGAGCTGGAACCAGTTGGCAGGCGCCCAGACATCGCTGGGATCGCCAGTAAAGATCGGGCCCGGCTGGAATCGAATAATTGCTTCGCCACCACCCCAAGTGCCACCAGTGCTGAATGTGTTACCGGTGGCAAGAAACGGATTAGTTCCATCGCTAGCCACGCCGCCTGTGGACCATGCACCGCCGCCGATCGCATCTGTGGCCCAACCTGTCACGCTGCCAGGATTATTGGTCGGCACCCCAACCAGCCAACCGTGATAAGTCCCGCAATCGCCCGCATGACCGCCATAGGGCACATAAAGAATGTTGCCCACGATACTGAGTGCGCCACGTTCACCTTGCACTGAAGATGTAAACCCCGGTACCGCGGAATTCACATCCACAGGCCATCCGGCGTTGGTCGCGCCGGTGTCCACGTTCAAGGAATAGATAAGATGTTTCTTGGTCGTGCCGCCGTCAGGCGTCGTCATCGCATCCAAAAAAAGCGAGCGTGACGCGAGATCGACAACAGGGGTGCCAGTGATCCCCATTGGATTGATGTTGCCGCATGGGAGTTGGTTTAACGGCACCGACGCGCCAAGATTATTCCGTTGCCAAATAACGGTGCCATCTGCAGCGTCCAGCGCATAAACGTTATTCGATTCAGTCGCCACGATAACCATCGCGCCGGTGGGACCGCCCTCGATGTACAGCGGTTGCGCGTAGACACTGCCCGAAACTGTCCCGTCAAAGCTCAGGTCGCGTGTCAGGCTGGTTGCATTGCTTTGGGTGAAAGCGGGATCGACATAAAGACCATCACGCGAATCATGATTGTGATGCTGCTTTACATTTACCTGCGCGTTCAGGGGAAGAACCGTGATCACAACAGCAAAGAATAACCCGGCGATAACCAGCCAGGAGCGCATCGGGTAGCTGCTGTAGCCGCCTCGCTGTGTCGATGCGCCTTTGCGGCGGTGCCTCCAACAAGTCGACACAGCCCCGTGGCTACAACACCGTACACTTGCGCGATGTCTACTAACAAGCCAGGGAATGAAAAATGATTGTTTCACAAAATTTGTTCCCCGCTCGGTTACGTAGCCACTGTTTGGACCGCATCCCTGTTTTACCGCCATGTAGTAGGCTCTTGTCAAGAACTCCGGCAACGAAATTTGAAGTTGAGTGACCTACTTGGATGTGCCGAGCTGATCTGCCCACGAAACAGACGAAACAAAAACTAAGTCGGCTAGGATCCCGCAGTCGCGGGACTGAGATTTTAGCGTCTTTTCGCGCTTACCTCGCCGTAGCTTTAGCGAAAGCGGATGTTTAGTGTGGCAAATAGCAAAGTGAGCACTGCATGCTCTGAGCGAAAGTCGAACAGGCGTCCTTCCCGGCCTAAGGCGGGTTTTGGGAAGTGGGCCTCGATTGAAAAGCGATGCGGGGACGCATCGCACTCCTAACGCGCTCCGCGCGAAATGTCGCTATAAAGCAAGGAACTCGCGAGTTGCCTCGCGAGTTCCCGTTTTACCTCTTTAACTGTTCTAACCTTTTACCCATCCATTAGGGGGGCGTCGGGCGCGGATGCGGAGTGGGCCGTGGCCTCGGCGTCGGGGTCGCTCTTGGTGTAGGTGTCGGTGTCACCGTGACCGTAGGGGTAGGCGTAGGTGTCCCAGGAGTAGGCGTTGGCGTGGGTGTTGG
>QHRI01000441.1:1143-3019 GCA_003221375.1 Verrucomicrobiota bacterium | reverse complement strand
GTAAACGCGCCGTACATCTGGGTGAAAACGCCCGATAGCCTAACGAGTTGGGAAATGTTCGATCGGATGCTGCGACAGGTGAATGTTGTCATCACACCCGGCTCCGGTTTTGGCGCACAAGGCGAAGGTTATATTCGCATTTCAGCGTTCAACAGCCGCGAGAACGCAGAGGAAGTAGCGCGCCGGTTGCAGAAGTTGTAGTCGCTTTTGCTGATGGCGAAGGCGGCGCCTGTGCAAGATAAGCGAATCACCTCTTGTCGATGGTGGGTAGCTGCGTAGAATGCCGCTAAATTTTGCAAAGACGAAGGATGGGAGAGTGTCGGATCGAAAGCAAAATTTACCGCAACTGTATCGCTTTTGTTTTTTGATGCTGGGCGACTCCCGCAACGCGCAGGAAGTCTTTAACACGACGTTGCGCGAAGCGGCTGTGCGCGCCGCACAGGGAGAATTGCCGAGGGAACCCTTTTGGCTTTTTCGCGAGGCACGCTGGCGTTGTTTGGAAGCAAGCAAGACGGATCTCCAACCAGAAACGCTCGAAATCGAGGAGCACGAAATCGCTCCACAAGCTGCGTCACAGATCAAGCAGCTCGAGCCCGCGCAATTGGCGATTTGGATTTCTGCCGCCCCCGATCCTCAGCGGACCGCGCTGGCTCTCTTTTACCTCGACGAATTCGATTACCTTGAGATTCTCGACATCGCCGAGCTGAAGCTGAGTACGCTGTCGCGATGTTTGTCGCAGGGGCGGCGACAGTTGCAGGCGTGGCTGGACGCCAAGCACTACGGAGGGCCGAACGTATGAAGGGCCTTGGGATATTACGACGGCGCCGGGCTCTTTTGAATTGCGCGCCCATCAGCCAAGACCATTTGGTTGACCGTTCCATGCGGGCCGCGGTCTCACGTGAAGACAGTTCCGATGAATTTCTTCAGCAACAGAACTTTGATCGAGCCGTGGCGGAGCTGGTTCGTCTCGTCCCGCTACCGCCCGAGTCGGCTGAATGGTTCCTCGACAAGGAGGTGGTTCGCCGGTCGAAATGGACATGGCGAAGAATCGTGCTCAACCCTGCCGTTCTCGCGGTCAGCATTGCGCTCGTGGTGATCGCCGGGGTATTTACGTTTCACGTGCTTGGTCGGCTAAATGATTTTCCGGGGTCGGCGACGGCGCGGAAATTATTGAACGTTGCCGGCTCCACTCGGTCGGTCATGCTCGATCCGGTGAGCGCCGAAGCGGGCACGTTAAGCGATTTGTTCTTTATGAAGCACGGGCTGGAACATTACGACGTTCCAGACGAGTTCGCCGATTTTCAAACCATCGGCTGCCGCGTTTTTGACGACGACGAGTCGCAGCGGATCGCTCAAATCTGGGTGGCCGAAAAACACATGCAGTTCTTTCTTTTCCCCGCAGAGAGAGACAGCAAGACCGGGGCCGTGTTGGCGTTTCCGGGGTGGCGTTATGTTCATCAGGAAGGGTGGGTCGGTGCAGTCACGGAGCACAGCGGCGTTTGCTTCATGGCTGTCCTTCAGGGCCGTGAAAAGGACTTGGCACCGTATCTTTCCGGGCCAAAGCAGTAACAGGACCCGCCTGCCGCGGTTATTCTTACCCTTACTCCTACTCCGGCTTATGCTCTTGCTCGAATATCGTTGAGTAAGGGATCAGAGCACGAGCAGAAAAAGAAAGGTGTGATTTGCGCTCGCGTTGACAGCGTAAGTCATGCGAATGACCTTTGTCGCCGCCGCTTTCGCCAGGGCAGCTCAGTGCTAGAGCAGCCCCGAAAGCATTCGGGGTTGGTCGTCCAGAAAAATTCGCTAGTTTTGCGCACGAAATAAGCGCCAGGGTAGCTCAGTGGTAGAGCAGGGGACTCATAAGCCCTTGGTCGGG
>QHRI01000441.1:0-1110 GCA_003221375.1 Verrucomicrobiota bacterium | reverse complement strand
AACCGGGATGTTTCGCTTCGCTCAACATGACAGCCTTGTGATTTGGCGTTGGACGTTGGACGTTTCCCGCTCGGCTCGGCGATGAATGGTGAAAACGTCCTGCAAAAACTTTTTGCGCGCGGAAATTCATATTGGCTTACGCGTTTCGTCATTCTGAGACTACTCGGTTTTGTTTATGCAGTCGCTTTCCTGGTAGCAGCGCAACAACTGGTGCCGCTTGTTGGCGAGCATGGATTAACACCGGCTAAGCATTTTCTTGAGATCGTTCGAACACAACTGGGGTCGCGCGATGCCGGGATGCTGCGGGTGCCCACGCTCTTTTGGTTCGGAATTTCCGATAATGCATTGTCGATTTTCTCCTGGATCGGTTTCGGTTTGTCACTGGTTGTTCTTGGCGGCTACGCGAATGCGATCCTGCTCGCGGTGCTTTGGGCGATGTACATGTCAATTGTCCACATAGGGCAGATCTGGTACGGTTACGGCTGGGAGATTCAACTGCTCGAGACCGGCTTTTTGTCGATCTTTCTTTGTCCATTGCTCGATGGACGGCCGTTTCCTAAATGTCGCCCTCCGATTCTCGTTATCTGGCTCTTTCGCTGGCTTGGATTTCGCATCATGATCGGTGCGGGTCTGATCAAGCTGCGCGGCGACCCGTGCTGGCGCGATCTAACCTGCCTTTACTATCACTACGAGACACAGCCGATCCCGGGTCCCATCAGTCGCTATCTTCACTTTGCGCCGCTCTGGTTCCACAAATTCGAGGCGGCATGGAACCACTTCGTCGAACTCGTCGTCCCATGGTTCTCATTCGGTCCACGACACGTGCGGCATATCGCAGGTGCATTGCTCATCACATTTCAAATCTTTCTCATCGTCAGTGGCAACCTCTCGTTCCTCAATTACCTGACAATCATTCCGTTTCTCGCGTGCTTTGATGATACATTCCTGCGCCATTTTCTACCAAGAGCAGTGGTTCAACGTGCCGAGCGCGCAGCAAAGGAATCGGAGCCGTCGCGCATCAACAATACGGTCGCGCTCGCCTTGTCGATCCTGGTTGTCTATCTGAGCGTCGCGCCGGTGCTGAATCTCGTTTCAGGACGACAATTGATG
>QHRI01000020.1 GCA_003221375.1 Verrucomicrobiota bacterium | reverse complement strand
CTTTGCAGCGATGAAATGCCGTAGTTGTTCTGGAGATCCTGTGCCTCGGCGGCGACTTGTGCTGCGTCGAGTTCGATCTGTTTTGGATCTTCTTCCGTTTCGACTTTGATGAACCCGTCGATCGGGTGTTTTACCGCTTCAGCCAGGTCGTCCAACGATTTAATTTCTTTCCCGTTCACCTTCGTTACAGTCAGATACGATAGCTCATCATAGCCAATCGTGCTGTTGGCGGGGAGCACCTGACTGAGAATAACAACGCGCCGATTTCTGTCAGGAAAGAGCTCGGACTGAAAATGGTCGAGATATACCCAGCGCTGCGGAGCTTCTCTTTGCCAGTTCGGGCCCCATTCTTTAAGATATTGACGGGAAAGCTCCTGAAAAATCAGTCCACCGAGAACATAATATCGCGGCGGCTGATCAAGATTGTACGGTGGGCTGACATAATTCTTCGCGTCGCGGTGCTCGAGTGTGACATTCAACTGTATTGGCTTGCCGTTACGCTGAATTCGAAAAGGAACAACATCACCCGCGTACGCGTGGGCTGTGAGCAAATTTGTAAATTCGATCTTGCCATAAAGCGGGTCCACATAGTTCCCGTTTTGATCGATTTCATTGTTCGCGACTGCAGTCACGATGTCGCCGACGTGGAGCCCCCCTTTCATCGCCGGTGTTCCAGGCTCCACATTTGTCACATAAACTCCGCCTGCATCCTTGCCTTTCTCTCCGGAGAACTGACGCAGCGCCGGATCGCGTGTTGGAAAAAATGAGAAACCGGCGGAAGGGAAGCCTCGATAATTCTGGCTTTCCGCATCCTTTAAAAAGTGTGTGATAACAGGCGCTGGGATCGCATCGAGTAACTGCGAGCGCGAATCATAGCGCAGTAGCAGCCCCGCAAGTTTGTTCTTTTTAACCAGCGGCACCGTGTAGCTATTCTCCCGATACTGCATTGGGATGCTGATCCGGTACGTGAGGAATTGCCCGACATCGATCGGATACGGCATCATTTGGACCGTTGTCACCAAGCCTTCCGTCGCGAGCAATGCCCCCGTGGGTTCTAGCTGCCACGCAGCCAGTCGGTCCCCCGCTACCGTGTCTGACGCGATTTCGAGCGGAGTGATTCCATCAAGAAATGTTTTTTCCACCGGTTGCAGCAGCGCGAGGTTAGCTTCGTAATCAATTACCTCGACAGTGGCCGCAGTTTTTTCGCCGGACTCTGCGCGTTCAAGCTCGACGTAACTTTGGTTTGTAACCAGATCCGCTGTTACAAGGACACGGCCTTTAGACAAAACTGCGCCAAGGGCGCGTTTTGAAAACGGCGCTTTCTTTTGCCACGGTCGAAAGTAGTCATAGGACTGTCCGGTCACATTAACGCGGACCAGCGCCAGCTGTTTTTGTTTGCTCAGTACAGATGGGACGGCAGGTTGCTTTTTTCCAAGGGCCCCACTGACTGTGAAAAGGATGAGCCCAAAGGCGATAAGAGAATTCCTGGTCATCTTTAGGTTTTGTTTGCCTGTTCGGTTCCCTTTGACGCCGGTTGTTCCTCAAGATTTTGCTCCTTCAGAACGTTGTAGCGAGTCTTGATTCGTTCACGTGCGGCTTCTACCTGACTTCGATTAAGGACCAGCGGGGGTCCGTCTCCAATCATGCGAATAACCAACTGCTCGGGCGATTCGGCCAAAGCGTTCGCCAATTCGTCAAGGGTCCGAATTTTCTTGCCATTTACTTCATCCACAATCGCGCCGCGATATGGAGCCAGATAGGTATTTATCGGATCTGGCAGGATGTTTGCCAGCACGATGACATCGGGGTGCTGCAGATAGAGTTGATCGATAACAAAGTATTCAAAGAAGTGACGGACTCGCAGGTCGGCTGTTCGATATGCCTCCAGCATATCCAGGTTTAACGGTTGGAAGAGCAAACCGCCGTAAAGGACGTAACGGGAACGCACGTCGTAGCTGTGGCCCTGCACGGAGTACGGCCAGGGCTTGTACAATTTAATTTCCACTGTCAGAGGGCGCTTGTTCCGCAAGACGTCCATCTTCACCGAATCGCCCTTGAACTTTCGCTCCACGACTTCTTCGAACTGGGCGCGTTCGCCTTCCACTTCGACATTCGCGTCACTGGCGATGGGATGACCGTCGATGGCGAGGAGAACGTCGCCCGGGTAAAGAATGCCATCCGACGGTCCAGCCGCAACCACAGAGCTTACCAGCACGCCGCGATCGTCATCCTTCAACCCCAGAAACTTTCGTTGCGCCGGATTTTGTAATTTCGCATAGGTGATGGCGAGGTCGGGATATTCGTCGTAATGCCCGTTGCTGATGTCCTGTAGAAACCGTTTTATGACCGGTGTGGGAATCATGTAGGCCACTCCCTGGGCGACATCACCGCTGTAACCCTGAAAAGCGACGCCAACAACTTTGCCGTCTTGCATTACCGGGCCGCCGCTGTTTCCCGGGTTGATCTGCGCACTGATTTGGATCGCCAGATGCTGATCGACCGACGAATGCGTGTAGAGTTGAAAATCAACCCGCGACACGATCCCGGTGGTGACCGACATCCGCTCGCCTCCAATTGGATAACCGTACGCCGAGACGGTCGATTCCAGCGAGGGAATCGCACCCAATTGCAACGGCAACATATTTTTGAAAAAATCGGGAGCCGACACCTTGATCACCGCCAGGTCGCAATCGTTCGCTATGAATTGTACTTTCGCCGGATATTTGTTGGGATCGCCGTCGCGCTCCACGGTCAGGTAACGGCTGTTGGCCACCACGTGCGCGTTTGTCATGATACGATTGCCGCCTATGACGAAACCCGCGCCGACGCCCCGTTCTAGGGCTCCGGCGTTCCAGGGCGCTTTGTAATCTGGCTCCACTGAAGTCGCAGTAATCCGAACCAAACTTTTTTGGATGGGTCCGTTAGGCTTTGGCGGTGCAATTGGAACCGGGACTGGAATTGCCTCTTGCGCAGGTGGGTTCGATCTCCCTGGACCTGGTGCCTGTGGTCCCCGTGGACCTTGCTGCTCCATGGGGGGCCGATCAGGCGTGCTTTCCTGCGCGTCCAAAACTGGCGCAAACAGCAAGGTGGTATAGACGAAAACAAGGAGACGCTTCATAGGCGGAAAGACTGCAAACTCAAATAGCGTACTCGAAAATCAAGATTCGGATTTGCATTAGCAAGTGGCCTTTTCGGACACAAGAGACACGATAGACGCTTTCTGCGTTCAAATCTCTGATGAATGAAACGAGTTTGCGTCATCCCTCAGATTCCGGCGCGATCGAGAATTGATTTAACCACACCTTTGGCCTCGAAGACCTCCCGCGCCAGGGCGTAAGCCGCTCGGGAATGCTTCATGTACTCAGCGTTGACGCGCTCGACGGCATCCACAATTTCGCCGACGGTTCGGAAGGATAGAAGCCCCGCCTCGCCGCCGTAGAATTTTGTAAAGCCGGTTTCCTGAGTTATAACCGGTCGGCCTGCTGCGAGATAACAGACACTCCTGTCACTGAACCACCCGGTATTTAGACGCACATATTGGTCTTTCGCGACAGTAAACTCGCCTTTGGAACGCTGGACGTAATCCCGATAGAGCCAGTAATCGACGCTCATCTGCAGGGGCGATGTCAGCCGCCAGCCGTTTCGCTCAAATCTTGCGCGCGTCGCGGCGTTCTCGATGTTTGTTGACAGTTCAAACGTTTCACCCGCTTTTTTTGGGGCGGCAATGAAACGCAGAAATTCTCGCGATTTGCTCCAGAGATATTTTTTGCCGCGCCAGGTAATGTCTTTTAAGCCACTGGTGGACCAATTGGCCACGGATGTGAGCACCGCCGCGCGGGAAGGGGAGTGCTTCGTTTGCCAAAGATCGGTCACCACTGGTTGCCGCGTCGGTATCCACTTCAATCCATGGGTCGGGACCGGAAAGCTTTTGGTGCCGACGTTTTCGCCGAAAGTGAAGAGCGCATGATGCCGGCCCAGGTATTGCTTTGTCGATTTCACGCCCTTGTCGATCTTAATTTGTTCAACGCCAGGATCGCTTTCGATGTAGAGAATGCGATCGGAAACCAGCAGATCGTCGTTAAACTCCTGTGCGCCGCAGATGTTCAGGATTGCGTCCGCTTCGCGATAAAGTTGCCGAACTTTTTTTAGCGACAGACCGGCAGTTGGGTTGCTCCGCAAATAACGCGCACAAAAAGCCCAGCGATTTCGGAATTCAAATTCTCGCGCTAATTTGTTCAGGAGTCGCGCCGTATAATCAAATTCGGTGGTGACTTCAAACGTTTCCGGGTTGTAAGGAATGCGGGCTGAATCTTCGATGTAATAGACGTCGTGGCCGAGCCGTTGCAGGCCGACGATGTAATGGATGTGCTGCCAAATCACTCCCGCGATGGGCATGGAGCCCATGAAGCCCATGACGACGATGCGCTTGCGTTTCATGAAGAAGAAAACGCTCAACGCCCAACGTCCAACGACCAATGTCCAATCTTCCGAATCGAGCGTTGAGCGTTGAGCGTTGAATGTTGGGCGTTGAAGAGAATCATTTTTTGAATTGTTTCACTGCAATCGCCGGATTCCCAGCAACCACTGTATTTCGCTCAACGCTTTTGGTGACCACCGAGCCTGCGGCAACGACTGAGTTCTCTCCGATGGTGACGCCTTTTAATATCACAGCGTTCATTCCGATCCAGACGTTGTCTGCGATTATCACAGGAGCGGTCTTTAACCTGGGACGTTCGGGCCGATTCTTGAAATAGGGCGCCAGGGCTTGCGCGTCGACGAGACGCTGGGCCGGTTCAAGCGGGTGAAAATCGGAATCTGCGATGCCGACATTCCAGGAGACAAGGCAATACGATCCGATCTCGATCTTGTCATCAGCCATGATTAGCGCCCCATTAAGCAAAGTGAAGTCGCCGATCGTGCAGCGGCCGTTCTCTCCGACAGAAAACGAACAGCCCGCATAACATGAAACGTGCTTGCCAATAATTACGGCGCCTGATTCTTTGCTCCGGAGTTTCCGGAAGATTTGCGCACTCTCGCAATAGAATCCCTCGCCAAACTCGACGTTTGCTGGAATCGGATCGGGCCACCAGTCGCCTTCGACGTGTCGATCTTGCCTAACGTTGCTCATGATTTCGCGCGCAGCCCGTGCTGCAGACAATCCTCTCGGCAGTTCGATACATCGCAGGGAAGGCTACCTGCGTCACGTCGGAAATTTTCCCGATGCGTATAGTTTTGCGTAAATCCCGCCGCGCGCGATCAGCTCCGGGCCCCGCCCTTTTTCGACGACGCGCCCTTGTTCCAGCACGATGATTTGATCGAGGCCATGAATCGTCGCCAGGCGATGTGTCGCAATCAAAGTTGTCCGGCCCCGCATTAATTCCTGGATGGTGTCCATGATCGCAGCTTCGGTTGCGGGATCGAGCGCCGACGTGGGTTCGTCCAGAAGCAAGATCGGTGCATTCTTCAAGAATGCGCGGGCGATGCCGATGCGCTGTCGCTGGCCGACGCTCAAGTGACCGCCCCGTTCGCCTACGGTGCTGCCATAGCCGTCCGGCATCTGCCGAATAAACTCGTCCGCCTGCGCCCGGCGCGCGGCCTGGATAATCTCCTCTTCTGTCGCGTCGGATCGGCCGTAGGCGATGTTTTCTCGTACGGTTGTAGAAAAAAGCAGTGTGTCTTGCAAGACGATCGCGATCTGCGCACGTAAACTTTTTTTTGTGATCTCCCGCACATCCCGATCATCAAGCATGACGAAACCCGAGGAAGGATCGTAAAATCGTGGTACCAAACTCATCAAGGTGCTCTTGCCCGCGCCCGTGCCGCCCACGAGACCGACAATCTGATTTGGCTCGATTCGCAGGTCGATGTCACGCAGGACCTGTCGATCGCCTGCGTAACCGAAATTCACAGATTGAAATGCGATCGCGCCTTTGGCCGATGAAATGACAACGGCATTCGGTGAATCGCGCACGTCGTCCTCCCGATCCAGCACTTCAAAACAGCGTTTTGCGCCTGCGGTGGCACCTTCCATGGCCCAGGTAGTGTAGGTGAGGGACTCGAGCGGCTGATAAAGCATCAGCAAATAGGCGCTGAAAACCAGCAGCGATCCGAGGGTGAGTGTGCCGCCCAGGACGTGCAGCGAGCCGATGTAGTACATT
>QHRI01000440.1 GCA_003221375.1 Verrucomicrobiota bacterium | reverse complement strand
TGGCGGACGACCCGTCAGCAAATCGAACAAAATCGCACCCAAACTGTAAACGTCAGCCGCAGGAGTGAGTTTCCCTGCTGCACTGCCTCCTAGATCCACTTGCTCTGGTGCCACGTAATGAGGCGCGCCAAAGGCGGTGAGTGTCCGCGTCAGGTTGCTCGTCGGCTCAAGACATTTGGCGAGACCGAAATCGCTAACCAGCGGTTCGCCCCGACCGTCGAGCAAAACGTTCCCCGGTTTCAAATCTCGATGCAGGATCCCCTGCCCATGCGCGTATTGCACCGCACGCGCCACCTTCGCCATCAACGCCACCGCGCGACGTGGTTCATTTCGTAAAGCCGGTGCCGCATCCAGCAAACTCCCGCCACTGGCAAATTTCATGCTGAAAAAAGGCGGCCCTTCGTCGTATTCGCTTACTTCATAAATAGGCAGAATGTTCGGATGAACCAGGCTTGCGGCGGCCTCCGCTTCGCGCCGAAAACGCATCACGGTGTCCCGTGAATCGGCGTGGTAAGATAGGATTCTTTTCAGTGCCACGATGCGCCGTCTATGTCGCGACCGATAAACCACGCCGATCCCACCGCGCCCGATTTCTTCCAGAATTTGATAATCGCATATTCGCCACTCGGCGTCCTGCACGTCGAGTTCTCCGAGCACATCCTCAAGCGTTTCTTCCGACGGCCGCAGGGGAACCCGGCCGCGCAGACCCTGAGCAAGCAGACAACTCAGACAGAGACTGCGCCCAATACGCGATGCCGATCCGCATTGCGGACAGGTAAGCGGTTCCTTTTGCAGTCGAATAGAAACAGGAATGCCGCTCATCGGATTCTGAAAAGTTAAAAAGACTGCAAATGAGAGGGAGCGGTGTAGCGAAAGCCGAGTACCGGCTGTCAGCTCCGACACCTTCTCTATGCTTTCTCCGGAAACGAAACAGCGGAGTTCTCGAAAAAATTCTAACCATGAATGCGCATCATTAACGGACACGAATCAGCTTGGTGCCGTATTGCAGCGGTAGAGGAAAGTGACCAAATTCAAATCACCGCGCGCGAAGAAATGGATTAACGGGCAAAGGACAAGCGATTGCGAGATGGAGTGCTTGTCGGTCGGGATCGAAGCTTCCCTATTTCTCGCGGGAATTGGGACCCGTTTCAAGATCGGGCGCCGGCGTGGCTACCGGTTGCCGGGGCGGAACCGAAGAGCGATGGTTCTTTGGTCTATTCTGCCGCGCTCAACGCCGCGCAGAGATAGCGGAGTTCGTCGTCAATCTCACTAGGTCCTTCGACGGTTTGAGCAACTTCTTCGCGGAGCAGCGCGCGATAGCGTTCGCGTAGCCGGTGCACGAGGCGTTTCACTGCCGCTTCCTGCAGGCCCAGCGTTTTTGCAAACTTGGCGTAGGAAACATCTTCCCGCTCCGCTGCAAGGCAACTGTTCAACACATCAAAGACACGGCGACGACCACGCTTTTCGCATTCATCGCCCAATCGCCGCAACGCGCGCTCGACCACCGTCGCCGCCCAGCGCACATCGAAGATTCTTTCTGGCGACCACTTGTCCGAATCCTGCTCCGGAATCGACAAATGCGATGGCGCCTCAGCCATCCAATCGTCCCACGAAACGAATTGCACGTCGCCACCACGTTTCCTGGCGTGACGTTTGTCTACGGCGTCGTGCAAGAAATTCTGCAATGCCTTAAGCACCAGTGAACGGAACCGCCCTCGGCTCCGATCGGCCCGCTGCAGAAGACGACAGATGAACGCGAAGACTGGCCGCCAATAGATTTTGCAAAGCTCGGCGAGGGCGGCGTGGGCCTTCTCTTCGTCACCGTCAGAATCCGTGCACGACAAGACGATGCTCCATCGGGTCGTCATGAAGCGGTCGGGGCGCCGGGCGCCGGCCTGAGATGCTTCGGATTTCACAGCCGCGGATCATCTCATTTGTACGATTGTTAGGCAAGCTCGGAATTTTCCGCCCGCTGCTGGAATACTGTTCGTTGAGGCGGAAGCGGTGTCGGCCACCGAACCGGCTCATTGTCGCGCGGGGGATCGAAGACAAGGATGCCGTCGTCAAAATTGGTACTAGAATTCCCGGGCGAGATTCCCCTGGACTATCAAATTTCCTGACGCTGCGGGGAAGCTTTTCAGCCTCCCCGCGCAGATCTATGACAAATGTTTTCTGTTTATGGAAAGCACCGCGCTACCTCGTCAGTCGTTGCAGTGTCCAGGTCCGATCGTTCCCTCGTTGTATTCCGTCAGGGTATCAGTCAGCTCGCTGGTCTGGCTTGGTGACAAATAACCGTTGCCAATCGGCGGTACGATTAGCCCTCCAACCATATTGTCCGCGTTAATTACGAATTGCTGAACGGCTGTTGGATCCGCTCCGTTGGCTATGTTCAATTTTGCAGCAATGAGCTGGTGCGCCAGAATCACGAGTCCGTTGCCCTGCGCGGGACGATTCAGGATTTGAAGTAACTGTGATTCACTGTAGCTAACGGCGCCAAGCGTCAGGCTTTGCAACGGCCAAACGTCGGAATGGTTTTTCCAATAGCCTTGCGTATACGTGCAATTTTGTCCCGGGCTGCACGGCAACGTTGCGCACGTGATGGTATTACCCCACGGGCTCGCACTACAAGAGTCTGTTTCATTCACGCGGCAGCGGAACACATAAGCGGTGTCGCACGGGAGCGGGTCGCCCGAGCAATCACTTCGCACACCAAAGGAGTCGAACAATCGATCATCGCCGATCACAACCGCCATCGTTTGATTTGGCGCCAGACTGTTGGCAAAACTCGCCTGGCAAAACTCGGATGGATCATCGGGCCATTGATTGCCGTTAGCGATAAAGTCCGCCACAGTCATCCAGTCAATTGTAAATCCATTGGGGGCACCGGACTCTCCAGCAATGACATCGATGGCTATGTTTGAAGCTGCAGACGTAGAACACGCGATAGCCGGTTTGTCTAACTGACATGGAGTAGGCGTAACAGTTGCAGTTGGCGTCGCCGTAGCGGTAGGTGTCGGACTTGCTGTAGGTGTCGAGGTAGGTGTTGCAGTTGGCGTCGCCGTAGCGGTAGGCGTAGCTGTTGGTGTCGGGCTCGGTGTTGGTGTTGCGGTTGCCGTAGGGGTCGGACTAGGAATTACTGAGCAATGCGTTGCGCAGCACAGCCCGCCTTTATTGTAGTTACCAAGATCAAGTATCAGTTCCTGCACATTTCCGATTGGAACCGTGTCGTTTCCTACGGGTTTCGGAATCAAGTTGGCTATTAACAAGTCTGCTTGCGTGATGAACGCGTCGGCGCAGTCGTGTCCCGCTCCATTGGCAATGTTCAACTTCGCTGCGATCACTTCTTTGGCCAGCGGGTTCAAGCCATCGTTCGGGAAGCCCGG
>QHRI01000439.1 GCA_003221375.1 Verrucomicrobiota bacterium | reverse complement strand
TCTCGCGTTGGAGGACATCACCCAGGTCCGGTCATCTCCGGCGAGGTGCGCTGGGCGAGAACTTGGCGTGCCGCTATCTCAAGCGTAACGGTTACAAAATTCTCTTCCGCAATTTCCGGGGCCGCATTGGCGGTGAGATCGATGTTGTCTGTCGTGATAACGACACGCTGGTTTTTGTCGAAGTAAAGACCCGCGGTCGCGAAGATTTCGGCCGGCCCTTCGAAGCGGTCGATCGAGAGAAGCGAAAGCGAATTTCCCGCGGGGCCCTGGCCTGGCTGCGAATGCTGGACAATCCCGATATTCTCTTTCGATTTGATGTTGTTGAAATCGTTATCGCGGACGACACCAAACCGCGCGTCGAATTGATCAAAAACGCGTTTCCGCTCTCCAAACCGTATCTCTACTGAGCCCCCGCACCTGAATTACAGATGAAGCGGCGGGCAGAGGATTGCCCGCCATACCAATCGACTCGCGTTCGCCTTTGGTAAACCGCGTCATGGCGAACCGCCACGGTTTGATTGCCGGTGCCACCGGCACGGGGAAAACGGTCACGCTGCAGACGCTGGCGGAGAATTTCAGCGCACGCGGTGTGCCGGTTTTTATGGCCGACGTGAAGGGCGACCTCGCCGGCCTCAGTCAGCCGGGGGCGAATAATCCAAAGATCGTGGAGCGGGCGAAGGAGCTGAAGATTGACGATTTCAAAGGCGAGGCCTGCCCCGTGGTATTTTGGGATGTATTCGGCGAACAAGGTCATCCGGTGCGCGCCACGGTCTCGGAAATGGGTCCGCTGCTGCTCGCGCGGCTACTCGAATTGAATGACACGCAGGAAGGCGTGCTCAACATGGTGTTCAAGATCGCCGACGAAAATGGATTCCTTGTTCTCGATCTGAAGGATCTGCGTGCAATGTTGCAGTACGTTGCGGACAATGCCGATCAATTCAAAACACAATATGGAAATGTCTCCGCAGCCAGCGCCGGAGCGATCCAGCGAAGTCTCCTCGCACTGGAATCGCAGGGTGCCGACAAATTTTTCGGCGAACCGGCTCTCAATCTGGACGACCTGATTCAAACCCAAGGCGGCAAAGGTGTGATCAACATCCTTGCCGCGGACAAGTTGATGCAGAAGTCGCCGAAGGTTTACGCCACGTTCTTGCTTTGGATGCTTTCCGAGTTATTCGAGAATCTCCCAGAAATTGGCGATCCTGAGAAACCGAAATTGGTTTTCTTTTTCGATGAAGCGCACTTGCTTTTTACTGACATCACACCGGCAGTCCAACAAAAAATCGAGCAAATGGTACGATTGATTCGTTCCAAGGGCGTTGGTGTTTATTTCGTTAGTCAAAATCCGCTCGATATCCCCGATGTTGTGCTCGGGCAGCTTGGGAATCGCGTGCAACACGCGTTACGCGCGTTTACCCCTCGCGATCAGAAGGCGGTGAAAGCCGCTGCGGAAACTTTCCGGCAAAACCCCAAACTAAAAGTCGAGACCGCGTTGACTGAACTCGCGGTCGGCGAGGCACTCGTCTCGATGCTGGACGAGAACGGCAGTCCTCAAATTGTCGAGCGGGCAAAGATTGTTCCGCCAGGCAGCCAGGTCGGGGCTATCACGGCTGATCAGCGGAAAAAGATCATCTCTTCATCTATCATGGCCGGGCATTACGAGAAAGCGATCGATCGCGAATCGGCTTACGAAATACTACAAGCCAGAGCAGGCGAGAAAACGGAAACTGCCGGTGCACCGCCGGTGACCGCCAGCACCCCATCGCCTGAGGGAGAGAAGCGTTCGTTATTGGCCGAAGCGCTCGGCACCGCCACCGCCGCATTCCAGCCGACGATCGGACCGCGCGGCGGACGGTATGATTCACTTGCGACTTCCATGGTAAAAAGTGCGATGCGGGCTGCCAGCAACTCAATTGGTCGACAAATCGCTCGTGGAATTCTGGGAGGGATTCTCGGCGGTAGCGGACGGCGAAGATAGTTGCCTAACTGGTTCTAAATTCGGAGCCTGCACAGGCACCCTACGACAAAAAATCGCCGGATACGTTTGCGCACCCGGCGATTTGAAATGTTCCCTATTTACTTTTTCTTGGGCGCACCGGCGGGACTAGCACCCTCTTTCTTTCCTCCCTTGCCCGCCTTCACTTCCACTTCTGTGGCCGACATTGTGTAAGTGACAGTCACCTTCTCGCCAACCTTGAGGTCGCCTGTGACCTTGGTATTGGAGTCACGATTGATTTCCCAACGGTCCTTCCCTTTCTGGACTGCAATCATCGTGTCGGTGACTTCAAGAACTGGCCCGGTGACCTGATAGGTCTTCGCCCCAGCGGCAAAAGCTGCGCCGCTGAGCGCCAGACTCGCTGCTGCTAATAAACTAAATGCTGTCTTA
>QHRI01000444.1 GCA_003221375.1 Verrucomicrobiota bacterium | reverse complement strand
TATCGACAACCTGGCCCGGCGACGTGACGTTCAGCTTTTGTACGTAGCCATCGACGCGCGAGACGAACTGCCAGTTGCGGCTTCGATCCGGCACGATCAAGCCGACGGAACGAATCGTGTGTTCAAGCGGTTTGCGCTCAACTTTCGCGTAGGTCACGCCGATCTGCTGCTGGCGCTCAACTGGAACGACGAACTCGCTTGTCTGTGGCCCTTTGCTCTCCGCGCCTCCTTTCATGCCAGGCATCCCGGGCATGCCTTGCATCTCGCCGCCACCGGTCGGCTTTCCCGCTAGCATTGCCGCGTGATCGTGGTGAGGCGCGTTTTCGCTAGAACTTGCCGGGGTGGCGCTCTGCTTCATCACCGGTACAAGATCCATCGAGCAGATGGGACATTTTCCGGGATCCTTTGAATGCACCGCCGGGTGCATGGTGCAGGTCCAGTAATCGATGTTGTTATCCTTGCTCGCGTTCGATCCTTTTGAGCATGAAGCCAAGCCGACGAGCGTGAGCAAGGTGACGAGAGGAATGATTTTCTTGAAAAATTTCCGCGGTTTCATTTCCGCTTGGCTTTCGGTTCAGGTGGATCGGCAGGCAGCGGAAAAAGCCGCGCGCCAATGACTGCTTCCAGTTCCGCGACGGAGACTTGATAATCGGTCAGGTGCATACGAGCGGTCGCTTCGACGTCGCGCAGAACTCGCTGAGCTGTGATCCAGTCGAGAAACGAAGCTTTCGCCGATTCGTAGGCGAGGCGGTTCGCTTCAAAGGCCTGTTGCGCCTGCGGCACAAGCTTGTCGCGGAACAATTCGACGTGATGATGAAACGTCTCGATTTTCTGAAGCTGATCGCGCAACAGTCGCAACGCTTCTTTCTGCGAGCGATCCAAGCCGTGTTCAGCTGCTCCCAAATTTTCGCCGGCCTCGCGAACTCCAGCGCCGTACTTTCTGAAATTAACCCACGGCAATGGAAAAGAGACGCCGGCATCCACTTCGCTCACGGCTTGTCCGGCGTCATTGTAACGCTGCGCTTTGACCATCAATGCCGGATCAGGAATCCACTCGCGACGCGCGAGCTGAAGTTTCCATTTTTCCACGTCGATCCTTGCTTCCGCCATTTTGACTTCGGGTCTGTGTGTGAGGACCAATGGTCGAAGCGAAGTTGGCGAGAGTTGCGGCATTTGAATGCTTGTCGTCGCCGGCCGGCCCAGCGGCGCGAAAGCGTCACGGTTCATCAGCGTGTTAAGCTGTGCCTGCTCATCGGAAAGCTGGCGCTCGAGATCGCGCTGCGCTTCCTCCAGTTTGCTCTCATCAGTTTCTGCGACGAGCACATCCGCCGCGCTCTGCGTGCCGGCCTCGTATTTCGCGCGACTGATGTCGGCAATCTGCTTTAGCGAGTCGAGCGGCAATAGCGTCGAGTTGCGCACGTCGAACCTCCTCATACGCGGAGATCGCCTCGGCCATAGCCGCGCGGGCGCGCGTAAGATTCTTTCCAGTAATCGGAACTACTTGCTCGATGCTCACTGATTGGTCCATGAACGCGTTGGGCGGTACATTGACAAAACGATGCACCAGGGTGTCGCCGCCCAGTCGCGGGTCGTCCCATGCCGCTGCCTGCGGAATGCGCGCCTTCGCCGCATTCCATTTGCGTAGTGCTTCTTTGATCGCCGGGTTATTTGCCAGCACGCCCGCCGTCACCTCGCTGAGGGGGAGGCCATTGCTTCGAACAGAGCGAGCATCGTTCTCGCCCGCGTCCGCAGTCTGCAGAGATAAAGTTAAAGTTAGATTAAGTAATAAAAGGTAAGTTGTTTTCATTGATCCAAGAGAACGGTTGAAGTTCCAGGCGCGCCAGCGAATGGGCACACCCCGGGCGTCAGCGTCCTTGGATCAGATGAGAAACGTGCAGAGCAGCGGAAGTCGCGGCGGCGAGAGTGCCGCGAATGTGAGGTCAGTTCCGATTACCGAGCGATCTTCCGTTAATTGGTGCAGCAGGACAAACCCCGTCGGTGCGCAGATCGTGTTGGTCGTTGATGCCGAATCACTCTTGGCGAGCGGCTGCGACGAAGGAGCTGTATTCTTCTGCGACGTGACGCAACACGTCATATTGCCACAGCACCGCGGCTGACAGGCCTTCTGACTTGGCGCGTTGACCAGGATGCACGATCGCGCGGCGGACCCCATGGGAGCCGCCATCAGCGCGACGGCCGTCGCCACTGAAATCATGATCCTGCTCAGCATCGAGGTTCGTATAGCACGAGTTAGACTGCCCGTCGAAGCAAACCGTTCAGCGCTCTTGTGCTCCTACTTGTGCTTTTCCGCGCGATGGCTGAGAAACTTCACTCCTTGCGCGCATCCTTTTCGTTGGCAATTTCTTCAAGCCATTTGCAATAATGGTGGTTATAATTCACTCCTCAACCATCAGAAACAGTTATGAAAGATGACAATTTGCAATCTATAGCGAAAAAGCTCGTTGCACCGGGGAAGGGGATCCTGGCAGCGGATGAAAGCACGGGGACGATCGAAAAGCGTCTAAAAAGCATCAACGTTCCTTCTACCGAAGAAAACCGGCGTGCATATCGTGAGGTCCTATTTACCACGAAAGGCGCCGGCGAATTTATTAGCGGCGTGATTCTCTTCGACGAGACGATTCGGCAGAAGACGAGCGACGGACGCACTTTCGTCAAGGCACTGGAGGATCAAGGGATCATTCCAGGGATTAAAGTGGACAAGGGCGCCAAGGCGATGGCGAATTTTTCGCGTGAAAAAATCACGGAAGGTCTCGACGGATTGCGCGAACGGCTGGCGGAATATCGAAAACTTGGCGCGCGTTTTGCAAAATGGCGTGCCGTGATTGCGATTGGCGACAACATCCCCACGCGGACATGCATCGACGCGAACGCGGAAGCCCTGGCGCGTTATGCGGCGCTATACCAGGAAGAGGACCTGGTGCCAATTGTCGAACCAGAAGTGCTTATGGATGGTACACACACGATTGAACGGTATTTCGAAGTCACACAGCAGACAGTAGAGAGCGTATTTCGCGGTCAGTATGACCACTGGGTTGCACTCGAAGGGATGCTACTGAAACCGAATATGGTCCTTTCAGGAAAAGATTGTCCGCAACAAGCCTCGGTGAAGGAAGTAGCGGAGGCTACTGTGCGCTGCCTGAAACGCGTGGTTCCGGCCGCTGTCCCTGGTATTGTCTTTCTTTCCGGTGGACAGACCGATCAGCAAGCCACCGAGCATCTCAACGCAATGAATCAGCTGCCTGATTTGCCTTGGCAGTTGAGCTTTTCCTA
>QHRI01000019.1 GCA_003221375.1 Verrucomicrobiota bacterium | reverse complement strand
CTCCAGAGCGCGACGCAAACAATCGCGATGGCGAGCATTAATCGCGAGCGGGCTCTCCGGCTTTAAATTCTGTTTCGCGATCCGGGTCAGAATTTCTGTTCGTAATTCCGGAAGACCTTCCCCAGTGAGACACGAAATCCGCAACGCATGGAAATCTTTCCAGTCGCCCTTCTCGGGCAGATCGCCCTTGTTCAAAACGACAATTTCGTTTAAATCACGGTTGCACGCCTCGAAATCCGCGGGTTTTGGCGAATTGCGGTCTGCAATGTGGAGCCGCAAGTCAGCTAATTGCAGCGATTTCTCCGTGCGCGCGATGCCCTCTCGCTCTAGTTCACTGGTCGATGTTCTCAAACCTGCCGTATCAAGCAAACGGATCGGAACGCCGTTGAGATTGACGGTCTCTTCGATGGTATCGCGCGTTGTGCCATGCGTATCGCTCACAATCACCCGATCGTAACCGAGGAGCCGATTGAGCAAGCTGGATTTCCCGGCATTCGTTGCTCCGTAAATTACAACGCGCACACCCTCGCGCAGAATGCGTCCTTGATCGGCGGTTGCGAGTAACGCCGCGATTTCGTCGCGGATAAGATCGAGTCGCGCGCGCAGTGTTTCCCCCTCGTCCGGTGTGACGCCTTCTTCAGGAAAATCGATTGACGCATTGATGTGCGCGAGCAGTTCGACCAACTCATCACGAATTTTGCGGATCTGTGCTCCGAGCCTCCCTTCGAGTTGTTCGGTGGCCGAGCGCAGAGCGAGATCGGTCTTCGCGCGAATGAGATCGATTACCGCCTCGGCTTGAGTCAGGTCCATTTTGCCGTTGAGAAAGGCGCGCTCAGTAAATTCGCCAGGGCGGGCCGGACGCGCACCGGCACGCAGGCACGCTTCAAGAACTTTCGCGGAAATTAGAGTTCCGCCGTGGCAACTGATCTCAATCAAATCCTCTCCGGTGTAACTGGCCGGCGCGTGGTGGATGGAAAGCACCACTTGATCGACCAATTGGTCTTCTGGCCCAAAAATCTCGCCCAAATGCTGCACGCGCGGCTCGAATTCCGATGGCAGCTCTTTCCCATGGAATATTTTGTCGGCCACCTCGATTGCATTCGCGCCTGAGACGCGCACAAGCGCAATAGCGCCTTCGCCGGGCGGAGTCGAGATGGCGGCGATGGTATCAGAAACGGTCATAACCCTGGCAAATTGTAGGACAACCGCCTCGGTTGCCAAATTGAGCGCCACAAACTGCCTCGCTCGTTCTTAAACGGCGGAGCACCGCCGTTTTTTGACCGTAACTTCTTTGTCTCCTTATTGGCCGCGAATCACTTCTTTCAATTCCGCGATTAATTTTTTGTTCTCCTCCATTGTGCCGACCGAAATGCGAACCCATTCAGGCAGATTGTACCCTTTGAGCGGGCGCACGATGATCCCCTGCCTCAGCAGTTCCTCGAAGACCGCATGCCCGTCGCCAACATTTACCATCACGAAATTCGCGGTCCCCGGCACAAACGGAGTTTTCAATTTGGAGAATTGTTCGTGCAAATAGGCGCGACCCTCGTCGACCACCCGTTTCGTCTCGCACAGATGGTCGCCATCCTGGAGCGCTGCAAGCGCGCCGACCTGAGCGATGCTGTTCACATTAAACGGCTGTCTTGTTTTGTGAAGCACCTCTATCAAATCGGCTGGCCCAACCGCATAGCCGATACGCAAGCCGGCCAGCCCGTGAACCTTCGAAAACGTGCGGAGAACAACAATGTTTCGTCCTTCGCGAACAAATCGCAGCGTATCTGGCGGATCATCGAGGAATTCGAAATAGGCTTCGTCAAAAACGACGACGACCCTCTCCGGAACATGTGACATGAAGTAGTCGATCGACTTCTGCGAAAGCAACGTTCCGGTTGGATTATTGGGATTGGGGACGAAAATGAGCCGAGTTTTGCGCGTGATTGCATCCAGCATTCCCTCCAGGTCCTGCTGATAATCAGGGCTGGGCACCTCAATTGTGCGTGCGCCAAACGAGGTCGCGATTAATTTGTAGACGATGAATGCATACTCAGACGCGATCACATCATCCCCTGGATTAAGAAAGGCGTGACCAAGAAATTCGAGCACTTCATTTGAACCATTGCCTAGAATGACGTTTTCCGGAGCGACACTCAGTTTAGCTGCCACTGTACTACAGAGGCAAAATCCGCCGCCGTCCGGATAAAGATGACCTTTTTCCAGGGCGTCCCGCATCGCTTCCATAGCCTTCGGAGACGGTCCTAGGGGATTCTCGTTGGAAGCCAGCTTGACGATTGCATTTGGATCGAGGCCGAGTTCGCGAGCCGTTTCCTCGATCGGCTTTCCCGGTTGATAGACTGCGATCTCGCGCAGTTGCGGGTTCGCCAGCTCCCAGATCGAAATCATGCGCAGGAGATTAAATGGAAGTAGAATAAGTTTCCAATGCGCAGGTTGACCTTTTCCAATTCTTGCTCTTACTCATGCTCCTGTTCATGCTCTTTCCTTGATTGCATTTAAGAGAACGCGCAGGGCATGAACACGCATGATGACAGATAACGAAATCATCTATCTCGATAACAACGCTACCACACAGCTTGATCCTGCCGTGATCGAGGAAATGCTGCCGTTTTTGACAAAGTATTACGGTAATCCCTCGAGTGGATACGGTTTCGCGGCCATGGCTAGAAAAGCCATAAATCTCGCGCGTGAACGGCTCGCTGCGTTGCTTGGCTGCGAACCGACAGAAATTGTTTTCACCAGCGGCGGCACAGAATCCAATAATGCGGTGATCAATTCCGTGCTGCAGCTTGAACCTCGCGGCAAAAATGTGATTACGAGCGCAGTTGAACACAGCGCCGTGCTGCGCCCCTGTCAGGATCTCGCAAAACGAGGATGCCTCGTCAGCTTTCTAAACGTCGACAGCCATGGCGATCTCGATCTTGGAGAATTAGAAGCCGCGATTCGCCCGGAAACGACGTTCGTCTCAATCATGTGGGCAAACAACGAAACAGGTGTGGTATTTCCCATTGAGAAAATCGCTGAAATCTGTCGTGAGAAACGCGTGCTATTTCACACTGACGCAGTGCAAGCGACCGGCAAAATTCCGATGAGTCTGCGCGACACCCCGATCAATTTTCTTTCTCTTTCCGCGCATAAATTTCATGGCCCAAAAGGCGTGGGCGCGCTCTACGTCAATCGACAAACCCGCTTCAGTCCGTTGGTTGCCGGCGGCGGCCAGGAAAATGAGCGTCGTGGCGGAACAGAAAATGTCGCGTCGATTGTTGGCCTTGGAAAAGCGGCCGAGGTTGCCCTGAAATATCTTCGAGAAGACAAGTGTAATATTCGCTCCATGCGCGATCGCTTTGAAAAGTCCGTGCTTGGAGCCGTGAACGGAACGTCGGTCAATGGCGCAGGCGCGACACGGCTCCCAAACACTTCGAGTGTTTCATTCGAAGGCATCGAATCCTCAGCCGCGCTTCTCTTGTTGGATCGGGAAGGTATTTGTTGCTCGGCCGGTTCAGCGTGTCGGACCGGCTCACAGGAAGCTTCGCACGTGCTACGGGCAATGAATCCGAGCGAGGATGGCGCTCGACGGAGCTTGCGTTTTTCCCTTGGCCGGTTCACCACTGACGCGGAAATCGACTGCGCGATTGAAGTTGTTCCAAAAGTTATCGAGAAGCTGAGACAAAGTGTTGGGCGGACGCCAGTAGCCGCGGCTCTGTGAGCCATTTGCGGCCATGCCGAATTGCGATGCGTGACAATTCGCGAAGGCGAATTGATCCCGCTGAACGTCGCCGGTTCGACAATTTCCTTGCCACGCAATATTGTGCGAGCCTGCTTTGATCGTGATGGAAACGCCACGTGATCCTACCGCTTCACGTTACGAACACGCGGCCAGAGGCCTGCGTCGCAGCGATCTCAGCAGCGATCCGATCAAACAATTTGGAAACTGGTTCACGGCTGCGATTGAGGCCGGGATTCGCGACGTCAATGCAATGAGCCTGGCCACAGCTGGGGCTGACGGCAGACCATCCGTGCGGATTGTTCTGCTGAAAGGCTTCGACCACGATGGATTCGTCTTTTTTACCAACTATGAAAGCGAAAAAGGAAAGCAGCTCGATGCCAACCCGTACGCGGCACTGGCATTTTACTGGATTGAACTTGATCGACAGATTCGCATTAGCGGGAAAGCAGAAAAAACCTCGCGCGAAGAGTCGCAAACGTATTTTCATTCGCGCCCTGTGGGCAGTCAGTTGAGCGCCTGGGCTTCGCGTCAGAGCCAGGTTCTTGATGGACGCCGTGTGCTGGATGCGCGGATAGCTGAGATGACCGAACGCTTCGGTGACAAGCGAATTCCCTTGCCCCCGCACTGGGGCGGGTATCGAGTAAGGCCGGATACGATTGAATTTTGGCAAGGCAGGCCGAACCGGCTGCACGATCGCTTTCGTTACACGCGCCAGACCGACGGTAGTTGGCTGATCGAGCGGCTGGCACCGTGAGCTGCGGACGCCGCGGTAATGGGGTAGTGGAGTATTGGAGTTCTGGTTTCTTTCGATCACCCCCATACACCGCTACTCCAATTTCAACTTAAAAATCCGATACGACGTTGGAATAAGCCATTATGGGCAACATCGAAATCGTCCGCGGCGACATCACGAAACTGGACGTGGATGCGATCGTAAACGCTGCCAACACGACGCTTCTCGGCGGCGGAGGAGTCGATGGCGCAATTCATAGGGCCGCTGGACCTGAGCTGCTTGCAGAGTGCCAGACCCTCGGCGGTTGTCGACCCGGTGAAGCGAAAATTACCCGCGGCTATCGATTGCCCGCGCGCTATGTCATTCACACCGTTGGTCCGATTTGGCGCGGTGGAAAGCGTGGCGAGCCTGAGACACTGGCGAACTGTTATCGGAGTTCGTTGCAGATTGCGGTTGAAAACGGAATCAAGACGATTGCCTTTCCGGCCATCAGCTGCGGCGCATACGGCTATCCGATTCCGGACGCTGCGCAGATCGCCGTAAAGACCACGCGCGATTTCCTCGGATCTGCCGACGATATCGACAAAGTGATTTTCGCTCTTTGGGATGAAGGGGCCTATGACGCGTATCGCGAATTGTTGTAGCCGCCGACCTCTGGGCGGCGCGGGCGCACCCGTACTAAACGCCAGCAACGCGTTTCGCAGAAGTGAAACGGCTATAGTTGAGAAACGCAATCAGGCCGCGGCATACGAAAGGATTGTGTATGATTAATCCGAACGAAAACAACCTTACGGGGAGCGAACCGCTGTCGACGCCGGTTCAGCCGGGCGAAGAACAAATTGGCTCGGGTGGGCGTGAGCAGTTTCGTCAAGCGACAAGCAAATTTTCCACGGCTGTGACCCAGACGTGGGATGGGACAAAAGAGAAAGCCAGCCGCGCACGAGAGCGTACTGAATATTTCGTACGGGAAAATCCCGTGCCGACGATCCTGGGCGCGCTGGGGCTCGGAATCGCGATTGGATTGGCGATCCGCTTTGCATCTTCCAGCGAAGAGAGGGCGAAAGTTGAGGTGAAGTCGCCGCTATCGAATCTGGATTGGAGTGTTCTTTCATTGCCTTTTCTCTGGCCGCTATTCAAGTCAGCCAGGGAAAAATATGAAGACTCTGCGGAAGTAGTTAGGGATGGCGTGAAACGCTTGAAAAAGATCGACGTCGATCGCTACGCAAAGCCGATCCGGAAACGCTGGAAAGCTTGGACGCGTTGACTCTGAAAGTCTTCGCGAGCTGAGGTCGACGCAGTTGGGCGTTCCAATTAGTTCACCCAAGCTCGAGAAAACTATTAATCAGATCGGCTAGCGGACTCGGATATTGGGCCATGAAGGCGTGGCCACGATAAGCAATTTGCGCCCCATCGACTTGAAGTTTCTCGAATAACTCATTGGGCATCGGCGACGTTAGGAACTCGCACGATGACGGTCAAGGTAGCTGTTCTACTATGAGGCGGGGAAATTCCGCCAATGATTCCGAAGGCGTTCTCGGTTGAAGCACCGCGTCAACTCGCGGAAGGTGTCGTCTTCGCATGGCAACTTTGAATTCATCCGAGCAGCCTGCCTGGCAGAGCAATCCGATCTTCGAGTTTTTGGCATCGCTTAAACTGGCAGTCGTCTTGCTTGCGGTGATTATCGTCGCCGCCATCGCAGGGACAGTCTATGAATCGAGCTTCGATGCGAAGATTGCCCGCGCGTATGTCTACGGGGCTCCATGGTTCAATCTTTGGCTTGTTTTGCTTGGAGCAAATCTTGCTTGTTCCGCGCTGTCTCGTTGGCCCTGGCGCAAACACCATGTCGCGTTTCTAATCACGCATCTCGGGATCATCACCCTGCTGATTGGATCGCTTATCGGCAGAAT
>QHRI01000018.1 GCA_003221375.1 Verrucomicrobiota bacterium | reverse complement strand
CAAACGCGCGCGCGTCGGGTTTCGAAAATCGACAATATTCAGCGCCGCCGGTTTTTGGTCGAGGTTATCGCGGTATCGCCGCGGATCGAATCCGAGCAACGAGCTTAGTAATAGTCGGATTGTCGCCTTGTGCGAGACAACCAGAATGTTTTCGCCGGGATAGTCTCGTATCAAATCGATCAACGCTGGCAGCGCGCGCGCCGTTACGGCGAGCCCACTCTCTCCACCCTTTGGGGCAAATGTGTATGGGTCCTTTTCCCATTCGGCCATTTCCTCCGGGAATTTATCTTCCACGTCATGCCGCGTCATCCCTTCCCAATGACCATGCGAAATTTCCCGGAATCCGTCGCATGTTGTGACTGCGAGATTGTGCGGCGCAGCGAGAATCCGCGCGGTCTCAACTGTGCGATCAAGTGGTGACGCGTAAACAGTCCCAATTTTTTCTCGACTTAATCTCTCTGCCAAACGCCGCGCTTGTTCGCGCCCCTCGTCGGACAACTCCACATTCGTCACACCTGCGAATCGATCCTCGGCGCTCAGAGTGGTAGAACCATGCCTCACCATAAAAACGCGCGTCGCACGGCGATGGAGTGTCGGAGTGTTGGAGTGTTGGGAAAAGAACAGGCTCATTACTCCAATACTCCACTACTCCAGCTTTGCCTCTTGTGCCAGATTTCGCCTGTGAAAGTCGAGAAGCAACCACGTTCCATCATTCATCTCGACATGGACTGTTTCTATGCCGCAGTTGAGATCCGCGACCGGCCTTCATTGCGCGGTAAGCCGGTAGCCGTGGGAGGTGCGCGCGATCGACGCGGCGTATTGACAACCTGTAATTATGAAGCGCGAAAATTTGGAGTGCGTTCGGCAATGCCGACGTTCATGGCGCTGCAACGTTGCCCGAATCTGATCGTGCTACCGACACGGTTCGACGTTTATCGTCGCGAAGCTGCAGCCATTCGCGGAATTTTGTATCGGTTCACGTCCCTGATCGAGCCCTTGTCGCTCGACGAAGCTTATCTCGATGTCACCGCGCACGCCGGCGCGCCGGGGCCGCTGGCCCAAGTCATCCGCGGAACAATCTTTCGGGAAACGAAACTGACCTCCTCTGCTGGAATTGGACCCAATAAATTGATCGCGAAGATCGCCAGCGAAATGAACAAGCCAAACGGCCAATTTGAAGTGAAAGCAGAAGAGGTGCTGGGCTTCATGAAAGATTTGCCGGTTCGCCAGATCTGGGGAATCGGCGAGAAGAGCGAGCGAAAACTTGAAGAGCTCGGCGTAAAAACGTGTGGCGATTTGCAACGCTTCTCACGTCCCGAGCTCGTCGATCTTTTCGGCAAATTCGGTCTCGATCTCTACGATCTTTGCCGGGGCATCGACGACCGGCCGGTCGAACCGGACCGCCCCCGCAAGTCGCTAAGCACTGAGGAAACATTTGCCGTTGATCTGACGACTCTGGAACAGTGTGAAGAAAAGCTCGAGGAACTCTTCCAGGATTTGATGGCTGATCTCGCGCAAAAGGAATCAACTCGCGATATCACAAAAATATTCGTGAAATTGAAGTTCAACGATTTCACCCGAACCACTGCCGAGCGCGCTGGACTCGCACCTACGTTACCAGATTTCCGCGCTCTTCTCGATGAAGCATTTCGTCGTACTGGAAAACCGGTCCGCCTCATTGGCGCTGGCGTCCGCTTTGCAGAAACCACGCAGGAAAGCACGCAGATGGATCTGTGGTAGGGCGCGACCGCCGGGCGTGCCGAATTGCCATTCGCTCGCGCCAAGCTGCGGGTTAACATTTGTCTTCGACGAATGACTTCCGCGCAGGAAAGGAAAATCAGGCAAACCGGTTGCGATGTTCGCTTTGATAACCTGACGCGACAGCTCTACGCGACTGATGCTTCGATTTATCAGATCGAACCAATCGGAGTGGCGTTTCCCAAAGACGCCCGGCAGGCAAGCGCAGTCATTCGCGCAGCCGCTGACGCAGGCGTTTCCGTTACACCGCGCGGCGCCGGCACGAGTCTGGTGGGCAATGCGATCGGCGAAGGTTTGATCGTCGAGTTTTCACGGTACAACCGCCAGATCACGGACCTTGATCTCGAAAAACGCAGCATCCGTGTCGGCGCAGGCGTTGTCCTCGATCAGCTCAACGATTTTCTAAGGCCTCACGGATTTTGTTTTGGCCCGGACGTAGCAACTAGCTCACGAGCGACACTTGGTGGAATGATCGCGAACAATTCCTCGGGGGCGCGTTGCCCGATTTACGGTACAACGGCCTGTCATGTTCTTTCGCTCGAGGCGGTGATGGCCGATGGGCGCATCGAAAAAATCGGACGTATGCATGAATCGCTCGCTGCCGAGCGTGCTAGAATCGAAAACCTCATTCAAGCACGAAGGACGGAGATGGCAGAGCGCTGGCCGCCGGGACTGATAAAACGCTGGCCAGGCTACGGCATTGAAAGGTTCCTGAATGCACCAAATGACCTCACAAATATTTTCGCGGGCAGCGAAGGAACGCTGGCCGCGATTTTCTCCGCCGAACTCAAAATTTCGCCGCTGCCGGCTGGCAAAGGCCTGGGCTTGATCTTTTTTTCCTCGGTGGACGAAGCGATGCAGGCCACCGTTGAGCTTCTCGATCTTAAACCCGCCGCCATTGAGCACATCGATCGTCCTTTGTTCGATCAAACCAAAGGTCAGCTCCATTTTCAGGCGGCCCGCGACTTGCTCGAGGTCGATACAGAGCCGTGCGAATCGATTCTGATCGTTGAATTCTATGATGACGTCGCCGAACGATTATCGACTTTACAATCGAGAAGAATCGGCCTGCGCACAAAGATTCTCACGGAACCTGCGCAAATGAATCTGGTTTGGTCTGTGCGCAAATCTGGCCTCTCACTTTTAACCGGCGGCATCGGGGGGGCGAAGCCGGTCGCGTTTATCGAAGACGCCGCCGTTCGTCCAGCACAGCTGCCTGAATACGTGCACGGATTACAATCGATCATGAAACCACTCGGGCTGGAGGCGAGTTACTATGGTCACGCTGCCAGCGGACTTTTGCATGTCCGACCGGTGCTCGATCTGCACAGTCCAACCGACCTAAAAAAGTTTCGGCAGGTTGCAGATCAAACCTCCGCGTTGGTGCGCGATTTTAGGGGCTCGCTTTCCGCCGAGCACGGAGTCGGTATCGCGCGCACGGAATACATGCAGGAGCAACTCGGCGATGAGCTTCTCGGTGTAATGCGCGAGATCAAGCGAATGTTCGATCCGACAAACATTTTCAATCCGGGAAAAATCTTCGAGTGCAGCCACGGCACTGCGTCGCCGTGCACGGGATCGCGCGACGAGAGCCTCGACACAGCGAGGCTGCTACAGCCACATAGAATCGACAATCATCTGCGAGAAAACTTCACACGACCGCTGGAGCTCCCATTCGAGCCCATGCTCGCGTTCGCATTCAAAGATCGTTCGTTCATAGGCAACCTGGAGCAATGTAACGGCTGCGGAGGTTGCCTTAAAAGGACCGGTGTCATGTGCCCAACATTCATGGCCACCCACGAGGAAGTCATGTCCACGCGTGGTCGCGCCAACACAATCCGTGCCGCCTTGGAACTGCGCGTGGATGGACATGATCCATTGCGTTCGGCCGAATTGGACGCCGCCCTGAGCAATTGCCTCTCTTGCAAAGGGTGCACACCTGAATGCCCGTCCAACGTGAATCTCGCGCTGCTCAAGGCGGAGTTGATGCATGCGCGATTTCAGCGCGATGGGTTGCCTTTGCGCGAACGACTGTTCAGCAACGTCGATTTGTTAGGCAAAATCGGCTGTGTGGCGCCGTCACTGGCAAACCGCATTCTCAATTACCGGCCTATCCGTGTCGCGATGGAGAAAACACTCGGACTCTCTGCCAGGCGTTCGCTGCCGCAATACGCGAGCGAGCGATTCGATAAGTGGTTTGTGAAGTACGCTGTAGCCGGGGGCGCTGACCCCGGCGCCGCGGTCAACGCCCGGGGCTACAAGCGCGGCCCCGTGATTCTTTGGGACGATACGTTTGTGCGCTACCACGAGCCGCATATCGGGATTGCCGCGGTCAAAGTGCTGCGAGTTCTGGGTTTCGAAGTTTTCCTCGCAAAGAACCGGCGCTGCTGTGGGCGACCAGCCTTTAGTCAGGGAAATCTCGACGCCGTATCAAAGCTCGGTAAGCACAACATCTCTCAACTCTCAACTATCAACTCTCAACCATCTGCACCGCCGATTCTCTTCCTGGAGCCGTCGTGCTGGTCGATGTTCGTAGAAGATTATCGCGAGCTAAGAATCGAAAGTGTAGAAGAGATAGCGGACCGCTGTTTTTTATTCGAAAAATTTGTGGATGACCTATTGGTGCAAGAACCGGAGGCCCTTCATTTCAATAAGCGCTCCGCGACAATTGCGATTCACCCGCATTGCCACGCCAAATCGATCATGAATCCTGCTTTTATGCGAAGACTCGCAGAACGTTTGCCCGGGAGGAAAGCGACCGTGCTCGATACCGCATGCTGCGGAATGGCAGGCGCGTTCGGCACGCTCGCCGAGAAATACGATCTCTCCATCCAGGTGGCCCAGGATTTGATCGACAAGATCGAGAATCAAGGGCGCGAGACACAAATCATCGCCTCCGGGACAAGTTGCCGGCATCAGATCAGCGACCTCACAAATATCCGACCAAAGCACATGGCTGAAGTGCTCGCCGAAGCCCTTTCGTAGCCGTAGGACGGTGGCTGCAATGTTCCGGAAGCCTTTCTGTTATTGACTGTAGGAAGGCAGTCTCTAGCCTCGGCCGCATGAATCCAGTCGTTGCATCCGACAAACTTAAGCGCACTGAGGTTTGGGCCGATGATGATCAGTCAGTTCATTGGGCTGGCGCTTTCGCCGTGTTTGGCGGCCACGGCACAACCGCGTCTTCCACGATAGTTTACGAGATTGAGCCTGGGAAACGGCTTGGCTGGCACACCGACGCTACCGAAGAAACGCAGTACATCATCGCCGGTACCGGTGAATTGCACATGGAAGATGGCAGCACCTACCATGTCGGTGCCGGAAGTGTTTTTGCCATTCCAACGCCGGTAAGACACGACCTGGTCAATGTCGGCAAGGAAACATTGCGCGCCGTCGCGTTTTTTGCAGCCGCGATGTTCACCCAAAACTTCGACAACGTAATGATGCCGCCGAAGAGTCACATTCTCGGCACGCCCAATCGAGAAGGCTAGGCGCATTCCAAGCGTGACGCCGAAAGTCCGAGCCGGACTGGCCTCTCACGCGGGACGCCCGCACACTGACGGGCTAGCTGCGCGCTAGCCTTGCGGTTTCGGTGGCTCGCCTGGTTTTGCAGCTTTGGCAGGTGCAGCACCCGCGGGAGCACCGCCAGGAAGATCTTCGTCTGGAACCGCAAGGAGCTCGGGTTCGGTGAATGAGTTTGGATGAGTCGCGAGTTCCTTGCGTAACGCGGCAATTTGCTCGGCGGTAACGGGAGTCGCGTTATTCCCCCACTCGCTTCGCTCGTAGGTGATAACGTCCGCAAGTTTTTGATCGGTCAATGTCTTGTCCCACGGCTGCATAACGGCGGTGCCATATTGCTGGCCTTTTACTTTTACTGGGCCCTGTAAGCCTTTGAGCACGATCATCGCCATTCGGTGTGAGCCGCCGGTGGTAAACTCCGATCCTGCCAACGGCGGATACTGACCCGCCACCCCGAGACCGTTCGCCTGGTGACACGTCTGGCAATTGGCCGCGAAAACCTTCTTGCCGCGATCGTGCGGCGAAAGTTCCGCAGCTTGTTCAGCGCCCTGCGGTCCGGTAACTTTTTTCATCGTGGGCATTTCGCCTCCGTACGGGTCAAGCGCTTCACCGCTAAAATTTCCCGAGTAGCGGCCGAGATATGCGCCACCAAAAAATACGGCAAGTCCGTACACTGCGATCAACCAGATGGAAAGAGGCTCGCGGCCCACACGTGGCTCACGCTTTTCGCGCTGCACCGCGGCATGAACGTCCTGCACATCAGCGATTTCGCTGTAATCCATCCCCTGGCCAGAAGGCGGCTCTGGTGTTGGTGCGCTCTCGTTCATTTTGCTGGTTGTCCTCCAGGGGCAGGCGGAGGCGAAGCCGCCGGCGATGCCGTTGGTGCCGCACCGGCTGACCTGACGTCTTTCAAAGCATGCGATTGATTAAGCGCCATCATGTAAGCCACAAGACATTTCGCATCATACGTGGGAATAATTTCCCAGCCCTCCGGCGGCGTGTCGGAACCGGTAAGTGGCAAAGCATCCGATGAACGCGCGTCACTAATACGGCGAGATTGGTAGAGAAAACGGTAGGACGGCATGTTTGAGTCAAGATTGATACTGCGCGGCGAATAAAGATGCACATGATGCCATGCAGCGGAATACATTGGTGGGAGGCCCGCAGTCTGCTCGGGCCAAGGCGGTCCAGCAGAAGGTGGTGCCCCCGGACTTGCAGCTGCCGCAGCGGGCGCCCCTGGTGAAGGCGAAGCGATACCCGTGCTGGGACCTGCCGCTGCAGGTGCCTTGGGCGTCGGCGAGCTCGAAGGAGCCGCACTGGCTGGCGGTTTCGATGCAAG
>QHRI01000017.1 GCA_003221375.1 Verrucomicrobiota bacterium | reverse complement strand
CCTTCGACGTCGCGACTGAATTCCAAACGTCAGCAGGCTGATAATATCCGATCTCAATACGACAAGCGCGATGTCGTTGCGACATCGTGAGGTAATGCATTCCCGCCATCGGTTCCACAGCCGCTTCTTTCTCTTCCAGGCCGTCTGCGGAGTGAACCCGGAGATGAACCTGTCGATCGACGGGCGCGACGTTTTTGAAAATCGTAGGCCAGTCAGCATACCAATATGCGAAGATCGTCCATGGGTCGCGCGCAATGGCGAGAAGACGCGGTGGACCATGAAAGCGCGTTGGTTCCGAGCCATCGCTCAAATCGCGTGACTCCTGATCCTCTGCAAGAGGCACGACCGGTTTCCTGGAAATATGGAAGGTCTGTCTCACCTTCATTTTCCACAAGTTGGCTCAAATCGACAAAAGACCAACCGCAGATTTTTTGCGCGCAGGCGTCGAGCGCTCAAAGGAACTGTCTCGCGTGGTTTTTGGAACTTTTCCGCGCCTTTTTGCGGGTTTAACGCATAGTTCTCCATTGAGTAAGGGATGAGCGCAAAAATCATCGGTCTCGAAGAACTTTCGGAGCGCAGCAAGCAGTTGCGTGGTACGGGGAAAAAACTGGTCGCGACGAATGGCTGCTTTGATTTGCTGCATGTGGGACACGTACGCTACTTGCAGGCTGCACGTGCGCTCGGCGATCTGTTAGCGGTCGGTTTGAATGGCGATCGCTCGGTCCGCGAATTGAAAGGGATGGGGCGTCCGATTACCGGAGAGCGCGATCGTGCGGAAATTCTTGCCGCTCTACAATGCGTGGATCTCGTCACAATTTTTCCGGAAATGCGAGCGACGCAGTTTATCGCTGCAAGCTATCCTGCTATTTATGTGAAAGGTGGCGACTACAGCTCAGAAACGCTCAACGAGGAGGAGCGCGCGGTTTTGAAGGAGATGGGCGCCGAGATTCGCATCATTCCATTTGAGGTCGGCTATTCGACTTCGCGCCTGCTCGAACAAATATGCGAGAACCGCGACTGAAAAGTTGCAGAGGGGTTTCCCGCGATCGACGTCTTCATATCCTCAAACGTCAGGACAAATAAGTGAAACCGTTGCCGATTGGAATTCTTGGGTCGGGAAAAGGAAGCAACTGCCAGGCAATCCTTGAGCGTATCCGTTCAGGCGATCTGGCAGCGGAAGCACGTGTGGTAATCTCGGACGTCCTGGATGCGCCAATCCTCGAAATAGCGCGGGAGTTTTCAGTTGCTAACGCCTACTTGGCGCCTGGTCGATTTCGCACGCGGCTAGAGCTGGAAGCTGAAAACGGATTGGTGGATATGTTACGCGAGGCCGGTGTTGGTCTCGTAGTCCTCGCCGGTTTCATGCGCGTGCTACATGCGCCGATGCTCAAAGCATTCCCGGGGCGTATCATTAATATTCATCCATCGCTTCTGCCGAAATTTCCCGGGCTCGAAGCGTGGAAACAGGCGCTCGCGGCCGGCGACGAGGTCAGTGGTTGCACTGTGCATTACGTGGACGAGAAAATCGATCACGGCAACATTATTGCTCAGCGCGAAGTGCCGATCCTGCCTGAAGACACGCCCGAAAGCCTGCACGCGCGGATTCAAATCGCTGAACGCGAGTTATACCCTGCCGTGATCGCAGAATTTTGCGCAAGATACCAGGCGGCGAGTTCTTAATTTTAGTCCCACGAATCAGCGGAAGGTGCGATTCAGGCAGACCACTAAAGGTGTTCCGCTTTTTGCTCGCGACTCAGTACTTCTTCTAACGCAACAGTCGGTGTTTTCTGTTCATACAACACGGCGTAAACCTGATCAATAATCGGCGTCTCGATTTTCAACTGACGCGCGCATTCAAAGGCACTCCGTGCAGTAGGAATTCCTTCGGCCACCATGCTCATGGATTCAGTGATTTGTGTGAATGATTCGCCCCGTCCGAGACGTTCGCCAACTGTGTGATTACGGCTGCGCGTACTATAACAAGTCACAATTAAATCGCCCGCGCCGCTTAATCCATAAAAAGCCTGCGCCGTTCCTCCCATGCCGACTCCGAGGCGCACCAACTCCGCTAATGACCGCGTCACTAACGCCGCCTTGGAATTGTCGCCCAATCCGAGCCCATCGCTGATCCCTGCCGCCACAGCGAACACATTTTTCAAAGCGCCGCCCAGTTCGATAGATGCGACCTCCTGGCTAGTGTAAACACGAAAGCGTGGACTCCCCAGGACGCTTTGCAGATTTGTCCTGCATTCAGGGTTGTTACAGCCAATCACGGTCGCAGTCGGAAGGTTTTGCACGACCTCTGCCGCGAGATTCGGCCCCGACAAGACCGCGATTTTCCGGTCTGGAAAAAGTTCGCTTAGGATCTGGCTCATTCGCCTCCCGGTTCGGTGCTCGATACCTTTCACGCAACTCAGCAACACTGCGCGAGCATTCCCAACCACTTCTCGTAGTTGCACTGCAACTTTTCTCAACGCCGTCGACGGCGTCGCGAACACGATGAGATCCGCGCCGCCGCAATCACTGAGCCCGGATGTGACACGCACCGATCCAGGTAATTTGAGCCCAGGAAGATAGTCGCTGTTCTCGCGTGACTCTCGCATGCGCGCTACGCGATCGCCATTGTGCCCCCAAAGCGAAACGTGACGCCCATCTTTGCCCCATAACCACGCCAGGGCAGTCCCCCAACTGCCAGCCCCAAGGATCGCTATTTCGCGGATTTTCATTTTCGAGTAAAACGCGGCTCCGTTCCACGGATGAGCCGCGAAAGATTTGAACGATGACGCCAAATCACAACTGCCGCGAGACAAACCGACGAGTAGAATAACCATTTTCCGAAGTTCTGACTTAGCCGGCTTGTAATCAGTATCACGACAGGCAATGCGGCAGCAGCCGCGATCGACGCTACAGAAACATAACGCGTGAGTAAAAAGGTTAGTATCCAAATCGCTACGCCGGCCAATGCTGCGAGTGGAACCAGGCTGAAAAGTGCGCCGGCTGACGTTGCGACCCCTTTCCCCCCCTTGAAATACAGCCATATGGGAAAAGAATGCCCCACCACGCTCGAGACCGCCGCAATGATTCCAAAGATCTCTGGCGCGATCCATTCCGGCCGCGCACGTGTAGCGATCAAGACCGACATCTTTACCGCAGCAAAACCCTTCAGAAAATCCGCAGCGAAAACGGGATAGCCATAGTTCTTGCCCAGTGTTCGTACGACATTGGTAGCACCAACGTTGCCGCTGCCACAGTTTCGTATGTCAATTCCTGCAATTCGACCCGCGATATAGCCGAACGGAATCGAACCCAAAAGATAGCTCCCGATCACTACAGCGGCGAAGGTGAGCATGGAGAATATTATTTAGAGCTTGCGGCAACTTCCACGGATGTTGTAGAATATAAGTTATTCTTACACAACCAGATAGATATTATTGCAATATCCGCTGGCGTTATTCCACTTATTCGGGCTGCCTGCCCGAGCGAGCTGGGACGAGTAAACGCTAGCTTTTGTCTGGTCTCAGAGCGCAGGCCAGGAATTTCGTCATAGTCGACCCAATTTGGAATCACTTGTTGCTGCCTCCGCTTTAGCTGTCGATTTTCGTCTAATTGCCGTGCCGCATAACCCTCGTATTTGAAATCCGTTTCGATTAACTGCCAGATTGAGATTGGTAGGAGGGAAAAAAGCTCGGGCGGCAGGGTTGCAGCACTAAAGTCCGGTCTCTTGAATAGTTGAGAGATTACAGTTCCACCGAGCTTGGTCTGAATGGCTAGGAGGCGGGCTTGATCCAAGAGTCGTGTCTTTTTCTCATGGCGGCCCCAGCGCGCCGTATTGACTAGTCCAGAGGCAAACGCACGGCCCGTCAGGCGCTGATCTGCATTGTCGTGTCGCAAAAGCAACCGATCTTCGGCCCGACTGGTAAACATACGATAAGGTTCCTCGGTACCCTTAGTGACAAGATCATCGATCAGGACTCCTATGTACGCTTCGTTCCGCTGCAGCACCAATGGCGAACGTCCTTGAACTTTCAATGCAGCATTAGCGCCCGCAATCAAACCCTGTGCCGCCGCTTCCTCGTAACCGGACGTGCCGTTAACTTGGCCGGCAAAATACAGTCCATCTATTAGTTTTGTCTCCAAAGTCGGACAAAGCTGGGTGGGCGGAAAATAATCGTACTCTACGGCATAACCCGGTCGCATCATCTCGGCTCGCTCTAGACCTGGGATTGAATGTAAAAGTTCCAGTTGAACGTCATACGGCAAACTCGTCGAAATACCGTTTACGTAATATTCTCTTGTGTGCCGGCCTTCGGGTTCGAGGAAAAGTTGATGGGATAGCTTGTTTGGGAACTTTACAATCTTATCTTCGATAGAGGGACAATACCGGGGCCCTGTGCCCTCGATCTGACCTGCATAAAGCGGAGATCGGTCAAGGTTCGCGCGAATGATCTCATGGGTCCGCTCGGTAGTATGAGTTATCCAACAGGGAAGTTGTTCCACGTGGAACTTTCCTTCACGTACGCGGTTGAGCGTAAAAATCTCTGCTTCACAGTCACCAATTTCATCGACATAAAAGGAGAAGGTCGGCGGCGGCTCATCTCCCAGCTGGATTGAGCATCGGGAAAAATCAATTGAGCGCGCGTTTAAGCGACAAGGAGTACCTGTTTTAAATCGCCCGACTTGGAACCCCAACTCCCGAAGATTACCGCTGAGGCTCGAACTCGCATCGGCCATGCGTCCGCCCGGCTTGGTAGCCTCGCCAACGTGCAAGAGTCCGCGCAAAAATGTCCCCGAGGTAAGCACGACGGTTCGCGCGCCGATGATGAGTCCGAGATCGGTTTCGACGGCAACGACCTTCTCATCTTTAGCCAAAATGCGGGACACGGTTGCCTGTTTGACGTCGAGATTTTCGGCGGACTCCAGAATCGCCTTTAAGCGGAATTGATAAGCCTTCTTGTCACACTGCACCCGCGGTGCGCGGACCGACGGTCCTTTTGCTCGGTTAAGCATCCGAAACTGAATTCCTGTAGCATCGGCGTTCAAGGCCATTGCACCGCCCATCGCATCTATCTCCCGAACAATATGCCCCTTGGCTAGCCCACCAATTGCCGGATTACATGACATTTGGCCAATCGTATCCAAATTTTGCGTCAACATCAAAGTGCGGCACCCGATGCGTGCGGCGGCCAATGCCGCTTCAATTCCAGCATGACCGCTGCCCACTACCAATACTTCATATTCTGTGGGTAGGTTAAATATCATTTAATAATACAACTCGTTCTTCATCAACTAGTTACTATCGCGCTTGTGGTCTTTTCCCTTCGTTGGCATTCTGCCGAATCCTGCGAAGTCTGTATTGCCCGATATGCGAGCCGGCCGAGCACTATCAGCAGCAATACTGTCGTCACAAATGCGCCCCCCCATATCCAATACTCAATCACGCGGGGATAACTTTTTCCACGCATGATACGTACTGCAAACTGACCCAGTGTCCCGGCATAAACGTAAAGGAAAAGACCAGGTGCTCGGCCGATCGACGCCCAGAGCATGTAGCTGCCGAAAGGGATCCGCGTTATACCGTAAAAATAATTTAGCAGGCTCGTTGGGAAAAGTGGATGAAGTTGACTTAAAAGAATAATTTTCCAGCTCTCGCGCTCTACTGCAGGTCCCAAAGCGCGCAGCATCCGGTTATCTGAAAACTTTTGCTGGAACCATCGTCTGGCGATCCATCGGCTCAGCGCAAAGGAAATCGCTGTAGCGACGAGGTTACCCACCAGCACGATTAGGAATCCCCACCACAATCCAAAAAAGAAACCTCCTCCGATGGCAAGAATGCCACCGGGAAGCAAAAGGATATTACATGCAGCGAAAAGCAGCGGATAGCAAACGGCCCCCCACGCGCCCCAGCTCATCACGCGTTGCTGCGATGCCTCGATAAAGCTGACGATCGGGAGGAAGCGAGAGAGCACGATTGCTAGTGCAACTGCAATCATGAGCGCTCCGACTTGCCAGCAAATCGTCCGGCTGAGCTTCGGCATTCGCGCATTCTGCTCGCGTCACTGGCTTCGCGCAAATCTTGGCAGCTGCGTCGCGAGGTTAGAAACCTACACGAGCTAACCTAGACACTCGAAGGCTCCGTGTTTCTACGACGCGGAATACCGAGGCTGTCAAAGATTACCCGGGTGGCGTCGGAACGGTTGAGTGTGTAGAAATGAATGCCGGCGACGTCGTTG
>QHRI01000436.1 GCA_003221375.1 Verrucomicrobiota bacterium | reverse complement strand
TGATCATTCGAATGCGAACGACTGACCGTGCACAGAATGTTTGCCTGACCTCGCTCACGCCGATCTGGCGCAGCGCGGAATTTCAAGAGCGCGAGATTTTCGATCTCTACGGAATCCGGTTCGATGGCCATCCCGATTTGCGTCGGATCTTGATGTGGGACGAGTTCGAAGATCATCCGATGCGCAAAGATTATCGGCAACCAGACGATTATGAATACGAACCGACACCGCACGACGAGGTGTTGGAGAAAGCGAA
>QHRI01000437.1 GCA_003221375.1 Verrucomicrobiota bacterium | reverse complement strand
GTTTGGTGGAGAAGTTTTCCGGCCGTCGCCGCGTCAGGCAGACCTGATGATTGTCGCGGGCACGGTGACCAAGAAAATGGCGCCACAAATCGTGCGTCTTTACAATCAAATGGCCGATCCGAAATACGTAATTGCAATGGGTGCGTGCGCGATTTCCGGAGGTCCATTTAAGGAAGGTTATAACGTCCTTAAAGGAATCGATCGTTACATACCGGTCGATGTCTATATTCCCGGCTGCCCGCCGCGCCCCGAAGCCTTGTTACACGCATTCATGGAATTGCAGCGCAAGATCGACGAGCAAAAGTTGAATGGCGCGAACAAAGCGGCTCATCTAGATCCAGATCAGCCGAGCGAATTTCCCGTGCCCGCATTCGGCAAGCGCGATCTCGAGCCACCCGCGAATTCAAATGTGTTTCATCCGCCGGCGATCGAACGCGTCTAACGAATGGAAGGCTTGGAGCAAATCAAAGCGCGGATCGAAGCCGCGGTGCCTG
>QHRI01000438.1 GCA_003221375.1 Verrucomicrobiota bacterium | reverse complement strand
GTCACGCTCGGAAAAAATGGATCGATTCACGCGCGTCGCACTGCTCTAGCCAAGCTGCGCCAAAAGAGGGCGGTAAAGAAATTGTTCGATGACATCGCGCCAAGATCGGCGGAGCGCAATGGCGGTTATACGCGCATCGTCAAACTTGGCGCGCGCAAGAGTGATTCCGCTCCCATGGCATTCATCGAGTGGGTCGATTCGGCAGAGGTGGTGGAGGAAAAGCCGGCCGAAAAGAAAAAGGCGAAGCGTAAAGAAGCTGAGCCGAAGCCCCAGAAAGCAGAACCGGAGGCCGCTGCGCCGAAAGAAGAGGAGCCGACTGTGGAGGAAGAAAAACCCGCCGAAACGCCAGCCCCAGCAGAAGAGCCGAAAGAGAAGAAGCGACGCTGGTTCGGCCGGAAATCCGACTCTGAGAAATAATACGCGGGCTCGAGAGCGTTCCGGGACAGGTTTGCAATATATCGAGGTCAGCCAGAATCCTGAGCCGACCGACAGCGGGCTTGAAATTTCTTTGCCGTTTTGTCCACTTTGTCATGTCGAGCGAAGTCGAGACATCTCTCGATTTAACGGCAGGAGATTCCTCGACTCCGCTACGCTTCCCTCGGAATGACAACGGGCTCATTAAAAGTATAGACTTGGCAGCTGTGCTTTCCGAGCGAATTTGAACACTCTCAATCAAATGGAGATTGTCATTCTGAGCGGAGCAAAGAATCTCGGATTACTTGTTGGTTTCTCGAAGCAGACAACAACCAGAGATGTTTCGATGCGCTCAACATGACAGAAATGAATCCGCATCCGTATTTATTCATTGTCATTTTCATTGGCGTGGCGCTTGTTTTTCCGTTGATCCCGCTCGCCCTCGCCTGGCTGTGGCGGCGAGTTTTTCAACCGCCGAAACCGGGCCCGGAAAAGAATGCGATTTATGAATGTGGCGTCGAATCGCTCGGTGAAGCGCAAATCCAGTTCCGATCGCAGTACTATTTGTATGCGATCATATTTCTTATATTTGATGTGGAAGCGATCTTTCTGGTTCCATTCGCAGTGGCTTTCACCGGTTTGCCTGTCGGTGCGTTCATTGCGATATTGGTTTTCCTGTTGCTCCTGATCG
>QHRI01000016.1:8639-9718 GCA_003221375.1 Verrucomicrobiota bacterium | reverse complement strand
CGTGAGGATCAACGAGCATTCTCTCAGTTGGTTTCACTTCGGAAACACGAGACTTCAGATTCCAACGAACGCGAGACTTTTGCCGAGAATTTTGTTTCAGTGTTGGCAGGTTGGGATCAAGAAAAGCGAGGGCGTGCGGCGGTTTGATCACTCGGACACCAGCAGCGCGCTGTTGTTCCACGATCTGGTCGCGGAGCGCCTGCATACGGGTCCAATGTACTTTAGGACGGAAATGATGCTCGGCGTGATACCCGTTAAAAAACCAGGTCCAATTGTAAAGTTTCTCGTAGCTGCTCACGCCCCAGGCAAGCGGTTCGTCCGGGTTACCACCAAAGTGGCGGTAGTAGCCGTTCAGGTAGGAAAGGCAATGGCCAAAGTACCAGAACGGAAGAAGGAAACAGATGTAATGCCAGTTAAGAACACCGAGGATGACGAACGTGGAAACGAACAGCGACAACTCTGTAACTCCCCAGAAGGCGTCGCGCGGGTTCTTCCGTTTTAATTCCCGGTAAACCGTCTTTGGATCTTCGCGAAAGAAACTTAGGAAAGTGTATTTTAGCGGGGATTCAGCCTCGCCGTCATGTCCATGCTTATAAATCGAAATCCAATCGACTGTATTACCATTCTCATTGGGCCGGTCAGCGTTTCCCTTGTGATGCTGCATGTGAATGCATTCGTAAAAAACCTGGCTAAAACCAACGGTGATTGAGTCAAGAATGCTGAACAGGCGGTTAAGCAATGGCAATCGGAAGTAACGATTATGAATGAAGTTGTGCGAGATGCCGTTGATATTCCATGAAATGCTTACCGAATAGACGAACCCAAGAACCAGCATGATCCAGAGCGGGACTCGCGGGAAGAGATAGAACATTCCGAAGAAATAGACGCAGTGAAAAGTCGCAGCCAACACAGGAATCGCGTCCCAACGCGTGTGTGCAAAAAGCCTTGAATTCGTTCGGGGCTGCTCGATCACGACTGCATTTGCTTTCATAAGAACAAATCCTAAGGGGGGCAGCGTAACTAGGGCGGCGAGGCGTGACCAGCCAAAAAAACTTGACCGGTCTCAATCGGACAGACAG
>QHRI01000016.1:0-8612 GCA_003221375.1 Verrucomicrobiota bacterium | reverse complement strand
CGCTTCCGGCCGCGTTGGCGGCGGCGTGCCAGGGTCGCGCGCCCCGCTTTCGTCTTCATGCGGGCACGAAAACCATGTTGACGTTTGCGTGTTCGCTTGGATGGCTGGTAGGTACGTTTCATAAAACCGAAAACAGACTCGGTACAATTTAAGAGCGGCTAAAGTAAGGTCGAGCGCAACATTGTCAACGCCACCAAGCGCATCAATAGTTAACGCCAGCAGGGTGGTGTGAGGCTAATTTGATTGCCAGAATGGCGTATTTTTGACATAAACAGTGCAACCAATGGGCGAAAAAGAACATGTGGTGATTGAGCCGGCGACTGAAGCCGATCTCGACGAATTGTCGCAAATGCTCACTGAATTGTTCGCTCAGGAGGGCGACTTCCGCCCGGACAAGGAAAAACAACTTCGTGGTTTGCGCCTGATTTTTGAACAACCGAGCCGGGGGCGCGTCTTTGTGTTGCGGCAGAATGGGGCGATCGTGGGAATGATCAATTTGCTGTTCACCATCAGCACTGCGGAGGGCGGCTTCGTTATGCTGCTGGAAGACTTGGTAATCCACAAGAAATTCCAAGGCAAAGGATACGGTTCGAGGCTTCTCCAGCATGCGATCGATTTTGCCAAACAAAAAAATTTCCTTCGCATTACGTTGCTGACCGACCGGCCGGAAAATGTGGCGCAGGAGTTTTTCCGCCACTACGGTTTTGTCGAGTCTTCGATGATCCCGATGCGCCTGTGGGTCATGCCGCAACAGAATAATCAGACGGAATAACAGCCACCGCGAATAACGCGAATCTGGACAATGGCAGTTCCTCGGTTATGGAGGGCGGACTCCGGACGCTTAACGCAGAGCCACGGCGCAACGTTCCGGAAAAGACTCGCCGAGCTCGCGCCTCCATTGGCTCACGTAATTATTAATCTGTGCTACTCGCGTCCTCCATGGTCAGCCTTTTTCTCGGTCCATCCTTTCAACTGCCGGGCGAGGCGTTTCTTTAATTCGGATAGGTACCGAATTTCGTCCACCGCCTTTGCCACTTGCGAAGCGCTCGCTGCCGGCAGGCTGTTTTTGGCGTATTTCGTCAGCTCTTGAGCGCGCGAATCGTCCGCGAAAAAGGTAAACAAACCAGGTGCATACGTGTTGGCGCCAAGCGCATCGGACTTTGCAAGGAGCGTTTTCATATTCGTCTTGGCAAAGTCCCACGCGACATCCGGATGACCACTTTCGCGAGCGACTCGCAAGACGAGAAAGACAGCGCGGCTTGTCGGCAACTCATCGGTAAGCGCAATGGGGAGTGTCTTCTTCAGTAGCTTGGGATCGATCGCGTCGGCCAGCGCGTCGTAATAATTCTGTTTTTCTTCAATGCTCGTTGTCTTCAGGCCGAGCTGGTGAAGTTCGTTCCATGTCGATTCGTCAGCGTACCGTCCCACAACCGAAAAGACCGCAGACCGAAGATCAGGAGCCAGCGATTCTGGATTAGTGACAAAAGCCTTAAAACGTTCGCGACAATTGGCGACAATTTTCGGATCATTCAGGTTGCCGAGTGCCGTAATCAGGCTCGCTCGCAAGATTGCTGTGGCCGGTTTCTCGTCCGATTTCGCTTCCCAGCCAACCGCATCTAAGGTGGGAAGCAAGAGTGATCGCGCATATTGCTGAAATTTCTCTTGTTCAGGACTGCCACTCAAAAGCCGATTAATAAAATCCAGCACGTGAACGATCTGTTCGCGCTCGGCCAGTTCGGTCGAAGCCGGCAGTTTCTCCTCCGAGTCAAAGTATAAAGCGACCGGGGCACGATTCGCCTGGACCAGAGCCCAGGTGTCGCCCAGTAGATTGACGCGATCGTCAACGCCCAAATTCTTCAAAGCTCCAAGCAACAATTTCCAAGAGGCCTCATCGTATTCGACGCGATAATTTCCAGCGCCATTTACATTCAGCTTGAGCGGTCGATTCGCAGGAATGTTGCGAATGCCATCGACTCCTCCAGTCATCAACAGTGTCTCAGGAGTCTCACCGACTATCGCGTACGTCAGCGGGATTTTCCATTTGAGCGGTGGAGCGCTTGTGAAGTTAATGGTAAAGCGTTCCTGCAAGAGCGAGACGTTGCCGCCTTGCTCTCGTTTCACTTTGACGAGAGGAAATCCAGGTTGCTCGGTCCAACCTGCCGCGATTTCCCCGACTGGTTTCCCGGACGCCTCGGAAAGCGCGTTCCATAGGTCCGCTGTCGTCGTGTTTGAGTACAAATGCGCCGCTAGGTAACGGCGAATTCCTTCCCGAAAGAAATCTTCGCCGAGAAAACTCTCCAGCATCCGCAAAAATGACTGGCCTTTTTTGTAAGTGATATCTTCGAAAGCGGTGTTGGCTTCGGCTTCGGTCGCGACCGGCTGCTGGATCGGATGAGTGGTGGATCGCGCATCGCCTTCCATCGCCACTTCCTTGGCAATTCCGACACGTCGGCTCGGATCCCGCGGGAATTCCCGGCGCAGCCAGACTTCCCATTGTGGATTAAAATGAGCGGTGCATTTGGAACCCATCCACGATGCAAATCCTTCATTAAGCCACAAGTTGTCCCACCAACCCATCGTTACCAGGTCGCCGAACCATTGGTGCGCCATTTCGTGCGCAAGAACCTCGTAGATATCTTGCTTTGTTTCCGCGGAGGAACTTTTCGGATCAAACACAAGCTTCGACTCGTAGTAGGTGATCCCGCCCCAATTTTCCATCGCGCCGCCAAAGCCCCCCGGTATCGCGATTTGATCCAGTTTCGGCAACGGATAGGCCACGCCAAAATAATCGTTGTAGTATTGCAAGATTTGCGCAGTGGCTTCGAGCGCGTAGCGGCCCATCTCAGCCTTGCCTTTCGTCGCGATCACTCGGAGCCGAGTCAAGCCGCTTCGGGATTCAATGAAGTCGAGTTCGCCCGCGACGAAAACATTCAGGTAACTGGACATCGGCGGAGTAGCGGCAAAACGTACCTCTTTGAAGTCAGCGATTTTTTTCTCGCTCTCGACCGGCATGTTCGAGACGGCCAGCCAGTTCTCCGGCACGACTGCAGTCAACTGGAATCGCGCGCGAAAGGCTGGCTCGTCCCAGCATGGGAAAAATCGACGAGCGTCGGTCGCTTCAAATTGACTACCGAGCATGATCTTCCGAGCGCCACTGCCTTTCTCCTGATACCGCATGTAGAAAAGGCCCTGTCCTTGCTCGTTTATTTTGCCTGTGAAACGAAGAGTAAGCGCATGCTCGCCGGTCGGAAGTTCTGACGGCAGCGCGAGCGTAAGCAGTTCGTTTTTGATGTCGGCCTTAATTGCCGAGCCCGGTAGTTCTTTGCCGTCGATAGACGCCGCTTCGATTTTGAGTTCGAGCGCATTCAACACCAATTTGCGAACACGGCTACGAACGGTGAGCTTCACCGTCTCTGTCCCTGAAAAATTCAACTTGTCGATATCCGGTATGATTCGGACGGCATAATCCGTTGGGACCACTTCTTTCGGGAGTTTTCCGGGGGCCTCTTTGAAACTGAATGGCTTTTCTGAAGCGATTACGGAGGACATGATTGCAAATTCAGCCAGAAGAAAAAGCAGAGTGCGCATCTCTAGCCTGAAACAAGCCGTGTTGCTTATTGTATAACCAGCACGAGCAGTAATTGTCCGCTGCCAACCTGGGGACCTTTGATAACCAGGGGACTGCGTTTACTCAGCTTGGCATTTGTTTCGAGCAAAAGCTCTTTCTCCTTGTAAAGCTGCAAATTCAGAACATAGCCGGCTGCGCTTTCACCCCGTGCGTCGACATGCAATCCAAAAAATTTACTGGTCGCGAGCCAGTCTTCCTGTCCAGTCTTGAGCGTCTTTTGCGACTGGCCGATCACTTGAAACTGGTTGTAGCCGAAGAATTTTTTTAGCGACCCCTCGATCCGTGTGAGTTCTGGCGGAACCGATTGTGGTTGCGCAACGTTTTCCGCAATAACAAGTCCGCTCCACACCGTTTCCGCACCCTCCAACCCTGATGCCGCAATGGCGATCAGCGAGACAAAAGGAATTAAGAACGCGAGCCAGCGACCCATGACAAAATCATTTAGCGGCGTAGTCTGCGGGCAGACTTTGGAGCCCCTCGGTCCACAAGACCGTTACCCGGTCTTGCTTCACCTCGAACATTGAGACGGTTGCATTCGGGCTGATGACTGGATCCACGCGCGCATTTAGAATCTGGGTGAGGTATTGCGATTCTTCCGCTGGATTCTTGTCGCGCACGACGAAAACTGTAAGAACCAAAAAGACAGCGAGCGACGCGGTCCCCGTCCACAACAGGCGAGGAATTGTCCACCACGTGGAGGGCTTAGCATCGCGCTCCCCGGAAGGCACGCTGCTCTCACGGATTCTCTCGCGGAGCTGATGGCTAAAAAACTCTTCGTTGGTCAGCGCAGAGACACCCAGCTCGCGCCTCAAAAGAACGCCGACCTTTCTGGCGTCCGCCTTCTCAGCTTCAGCAGCAGCCTTGTCTGGCAACGACGCCTCGAATTCCGACAATTCTCGCCCGCTGAGCTTTCCGTCCAGCCATGCTGTCCAACTCTCTTCAAATGTTTTCATAAATGTCTCTCAATTGATTTTGCAATTTCTTGCGCGCATAAAACAGGCGCGACATCACCGTGCCTATCGAGCAACCGAGTGCTTCCGCGATTTCATGATATTGCATCTGTTCGATCTCCTTCATCAGGATGACGGCACGTTGCTCTGGCGAGAGCTGGGCAATCGCCTGGTCTATCCGCGCACGAATCTCATTCCGTTCCATGGTCTCGTGAGGCAAAGCTTCTGACTTTGGCACGGTGGTGGATGCCGGCTCAACTTCTCTAAGCTGAATCGCATCGTCGAACTCGATGCCTCCGCCTTTAACTTGTTTTTTGCGGAGCCAATCGATTGTCACGTTCATGACGATTCTGTAAATCCACGTATAAAACGACGAGCGTCCTCGAAAACGTTTAATCGATTTCCATGCTTTGAGAAAACTGTCCTGAGCCAGATCCCACGCGTCCTGCTCGCTATGAACCATATTGTAAATCATGCCGAATACTCGTGTTCGGTAGCGAGTCACCAGCTCATCGAATGCTTCAGTGTCACCGGCCTGGCATCGTGCCACCAAGTCCAATTCCGACACATCGGCCTGAGCCAGAGTCGCTTCCGTTTGCATGATTTGACGGGAGCCGACCCTATTTCATTCAACCCCGAAAGCTTTCAGGGCCGAACCGGCGACGCCACTCACCGCGGTACTCACCCATCAGAGTGATAATGCCGTCTCGTACTTGAAAAAGTCGCTTTCGAAGAACTGCGTATTGTGAGCGGGTCACCAGCCCAGCGACCTTCCGGAGTTGCGCCGCCGCATCCATCGAAACGGTGATTGCTTTCAACGCCCGCTTCAAATAGGCGATTGTCATTCCGATTTCACTCAGACTATCGCTGCTCAAGGCTGCAGCGAGCTTGGCGTTCGCTACTGCGGCTTGCGTGGCCAATCTCACAGCCGCAGGCTCGTTTGGAAGCGAAGCGTTTCGATCGAACAGGTGGTCAATCCAAATCGTCAAGGCAAAGGCAGCGCGATACAAATCATGTTCTTCAAAGAGCTCTGCCGATCTGGACGCCTGATCAACGCCGGGATCGTTCTCGTCCGCGTCCTCACCTGCTGGTGGCGCATCGAGTTCCGCGCCCCAATCCCGGGCATCCAACAATTGGGCCCAACCCATTTCGCGCGCGATGATCTCGTCGCGTTGGGGATCATCAAGATATTCCTCCAGCAATCGCATGTACTTTTCCGCCTTTCCCTCCTGTTGCTGTAGAAAACGTTCCCACTGGTACTCGTCCCAGATGCGTTCGGGCTCACCCTCGTAGCCAGCCATGATACAAAGACTAAACGCGAGCTTGTCTCTGTGCGCAAAAGGTTTTGCTTGTAGGACGTTTGACTCGCTCGCTCCCGCTCGCTCCGTTTCGCAATTTTCCCGTCCATGTCGCTCGGCTCCCGCCAGCTCCATTCTGTGAAACGCCATTTGGGAAGGCGTCTGAGACAGACCCCTACAATTTTGAGATCACGTGTTTGCTAGCTGCTTCGCGCTCCGTTTGCAAACGCAACTGTCCGCATGCGGCATCGATGTCGTGCCCTTTCTCACGACGCAACGTCGCCGGAATCCCTTGGTCTCGTAAAATCGATAGAAACTTTTCCTGACGCTTTTCTGACGGTCGCGTCCAAGGCAGACCGGACACTCTATTATACGGAATTAAATTTACTTTTGCCGAGAGCCGATATGCGTGGCGAGAAAGGACACGCGCCTGCTCGTCAGAATCGTTCACATCTGCAATCAAAATGTATTCAAATGTGAGGCGCTGTTTCTTGTGAGCTTTGTAGTAGTCGCAGGCCGAAAGCAGTGTCTCGATGTTGTAACGCCGATTGATCGGCATAATCCGATTACGGACTTCGTCAGTCGCACCGTGCAAAGAAACGGCCAGCCGAATTTGCAAAGGCTCCTCTGCCAATTCGCGAATCTGCGGCGCTAGGCCGCTGGTTGAAATTGTGATGTGACGCGCGCCAATCCCCAGGCCCCACTCCGCGTTAATTATCCGAATCGCGCGCAGCATGTTCTCGAGGTTGGCGAGTGGCTCGCCCATCCCCATGAACACAACGTTGTCGATCTTTTCACCAGCCGCGCGCTCAACGGCGATGAGCTGGTCGACGATTTCGTTTGCGGTCAGGTTGCGCGAGAAACCTTCCAAACCGCTGGCACAAAATTTGCAGCCGTACGCGCAGCCCAACCGATTCGATCAAATTTCCATCCGCCAGGCGAAAAAGGAATTTTCGTGTCGTATCGCGCGCGCCGAGTTCGCGCACGATGTGAACCTTACCAAGCGAAAATGTCTCCGAGAGCCGTCCGCGCAACGGTTGCGGTAAATTGGTCATCTCATCGATCGTGTCGACGCGCTTTTTGTAAAGCCAGTCGGTGATCTGACCAGCGCGATATGAGGGCTCTCCCAGTTCGCGAAGTTGCCCCTCAAGCTCGCTAAAAACGAGAGATTTAATATCGGTTTTGCAGACGCTCTTCACTACAAAATCTACTGGACACTGCGGCTTGCATCAAACATTCGCAGAGGTACGTTCGCGCCGTGAAGAAACCCTTCGAACTCCGCGTGATTCTGTTACTTCTGGTCGTCGCCTCGCTGTTCTCCGCGTGCGCAACATCCGAGAATTCGACTGGCGGCGACTCGGGCTCGCTGTCTGCTACCTCTGGTACGCCTGTTCCCGGAGAGAAATTAAACGATGAGGGAAAGTTTACTCCGGGTGGGCCTGGATCCAGCGGAAGCGTTCACTGGTAATAAGCGGCTGTAGCCACCGACTTCGGGGCGGCGCCGCCGGCAGCTCTCAGCAAAATAATCTGCGGCCGCGCTTCGCAGAGCGAAGCGTCTACAGCGCAGAGATTTCTGCTTGATCGCGCAGGCGCACGGAGAAGACTCAGCGAGGATGACGCACCAAACGCGCTCGCCACTCACTCTTGGTTGGGAAGCGGCGCGAGCCAACGCACTACCAGCGCTAATTATTCAAGCGCTAATGCTGATGTTGCTCGTCAGTTTTTACACAAGTCACACAGCGTTCGCACTCCTTTCGCAGCTGGCCGAGTTAAAGCGCACACGAGGCATTCTCTTTGTTGTCATCGCATCCGTGGCGGCGGGAGCGCTTATTCCGGAGTTGTTCTTGATCCTCTTCTTCCAGCGAGGACGCCCGAGTCGCCGGAATCTTCGTAATTTACTGTTTACGGTACCCGTCTGGGGACTCGACGGAACGCTGGTCGACCTTTTATATCGAAGTGAAGCAGCTTGGTTCGGAGACGTGGCGACGCTCCCGGTGGTCGCGGCGAAAATTTGCGTCGATCAATTTGGTTACAATCCTCTATTCGCGGCGCCATTTGGTGTGCTGACCTACGAATGGAAAAACAGCGGTATTTCGCTGCGGCCCATCCGCGACCTTTTCACATGGAAACATTACCGCGACAAAATCATTCCGACCCTGCTAGCCACGTGGGCGGTCTGGATTCCGCTGATGGCGATTATCTACTCCCTGCCGCTTGCCCTGCAATTTCCTCTATTCGGACTGGCGCTCACTTTTTCGGTGTTGCTCCTCACCTACATGACGAATCGGTTTGGCGGAAAAATTGAAGCTGATGCACCGCTCGCGCTAGCGGCGGCGAAAGTTGACTAGTTTGCTGTAGCTGCCTCGCTGTGCCGAGGCGTCTCGCGCGCGATCTACCTGCACGGAGACACAGAGCCGTGGCTACAATTAAACTCGTTAGCGCTTTAACGAATCTCGGTCCGCAAAATAACGCAGCGCTTCGTGGACGCCCGCACCGTGTTCTCGCTCCGCCACATAACCACCTGCGTTGCGGACGGCGGTTTGCACTTCGGGAATTGCGTTCGCCGGGCAGGACGGCATCGCTGCAACTTTTCCATTCAACATTGAGATATCGTTGTGATGATCACCGGCCGCAAAGATGTTGTCGCGCGAGACTCCGATCAAGCGTGCCAACTCAGCAAGCGCTGCGCCTTTGTGGTAATCGGTATGGCAGAAACGGAGGTAAATGCCGTTCCGT
>QHRI01000435.1 GCA_003221375.1 Verrucomicrobiota bacterium | reverse complement strand
TTCGCGGCCGAAAGGTCGATACGTACGACGCTCCCATTAGCGATCGTGCTCTGAATCAACGCGCCGTATGCAACCTTCGGTCGCTGGAATTCCGCTGCGTAGGTCGCCGTCCCAGTGACTTTGGGTCTGCCATCGAGACGCGTGATTGGCTGCCCAATGAGTGTCGGGCTCATGACGTCATCTCCGCAACAATGTTCAAAGTGCGAGCAATACTTCGTTTGGCCAACTCGATTTTATACGAATTATATTTGTACCCTTTTGCTGCGGCCAGCTCGGCTTCCGCCGCTGATTGGAAAGTTTTCTCATTCGCTTCCTGGCCGATCAGTTTTTTCTCCGCGGCATTTGCGCGCCACGGTTTGTGGGCCACTCCTCCAAGCGCCACGCGCGCATCTTTGATGTTTTTATTTGCATCGAGGTCCAAAGCCGCAGCGACGCTGACCAGCGCAAAGGCGTAGCTTGCCCGGTCGCGTACTTTTAAGTAATGCGATCGCGCGGCGAAAGGCATCGCCGGAAGATCGACCGCAATGATCAATTCATCGGATGCCAGATTTGCGTCCCGATCAGGCGTGTTGCCCGGCAGACGGTGAAAGTCACGGAACCCAATCTCTCGTTCGCCATTTGGCCCGACGACGCGGACGATCGCGTCGAGCGCAGCCAGCGCGACGCACATGTCGCTCGGGTGCGTTGCGATGCATTGCTCGCTCTGGCCTAGGATCGCATGAATGCGATTGTAACCGTCGAGTGCGCCGCAGCCGCTGCCGGGTTTGCGTTTGTTACATGCCGGAAACGCAGGATCGTAAAAGTAATAACAACGCGTCCGCTGTAAAAGATTGCCGCCCACGGTTGCCATGTTGCGCAACTGCGGACTGGCTCCCGAAAGCAACGCCTGGCTCAACATCGGGTAGCGGGTTTTGATCAGTTCGTGTTCTGCGACGTCCGAATTACGCGCCAGCGCGCCGATGCGCACACGTTTGTCCGGCAGCTCTTCGATTTGAGCGAGCGACAGGCGGTTGATATCCACCAATTCGTTAGGTGTCTCCACGCCCATTTTCATCAGATCGATCAAGTTTGTTCCGCCACCCAGAAATTTGCTGTGCGGCTTGCCGGAAATGGCCGTGACCGCCTGAGTCGGGTCGGTTGCGCGTGAATAGGCGAAGGGATTCATACCAGGAAAAAAGGCGGGTTAACTCTCTCCGCCTCTCCCCTTGTTAAAGGGGAGAGGATTGAGGTGAGGGGATTTGTCAGTAGGAGGGCGACGACAGAGGAAACCCTCACTCTGCTCTCTCCCTTGAGAAGGGAGAGGTGATGTGTCTGGGTGCAAACTGATGAAACAAAACGATTCGGCATCACGTGGACAGCTTGCCTTTTGCGTCTTTAATCGCAGCTAAAATGTTCGGATACGCGCCGCAACGGCAGATGTTGCCGCTCATCCATTATGCAGCTCGTCACCATTAGCGAGTCCTTCGATGGTTGTGATCTCGTCGCCTTCGTGCATCACCGCGAGCGTCAGACACGAATTGATTCGCCGCCCGTTTACGAGCACGGTGCAGGCGCCGCATTGCCCGTGATCGCATCCTTTTTTCGAGCCAGTAAGTTGCAGCCGCTCCCGCAATGCGTCGAGCAACGACACGCGCGGATCAACATCAAGCGCGTACTTCCTGCCGTTAATGTCTAGATTCACCTTCACCGAATCGCTCGTTGCCGCGGTTGCGGCTGCTAAGACAGACTGATCGACCGCGGCCGAGCCTAGAACACTTGGTCCAATGGCAATCGCAGCGCTCGTGCCCGCTACTTGCTTGATGAATCGTCGGCGGGTTTCCCGATGGCCGAGCATCGAGACTTCATTGAGCTCGTTGTCTTCAGATTGAAAAGGGTCCCTTGATCCCCCAGCCATGCTTAAGAATTCGCATCAGGCGGGGAAAAAGGTTGGCCGACTTTAAATGCAGGCCTCGACGTTTGATGTTGGATGTCCGTTCACAAGACTTTCGGCGTTTGCTTTGCACCCAGAGTCGAAACGCCCAACGCTCAACATCCAACGCCTAACATCCAATTAAAAAGGAGAGCGGGTGAAGGGAATCGAACCCTCGTGTGCAGCTTGGGAAGCTGCCGTTCTACCATTGAACTACACCCGCGGTCAGATTTTCGACTTTAGATTTTCGATTGCCGATTGCAACCGAAACCAAACGGCAATCATTGCCAGGAAATCACGTCATCTGAGTTCGTAAAGATACCATTTCCGCCAGCAGGCGGAGTACTACCAAGCGCTTGATCCTTGCCAAGCGACCATGCAATCACTCCTTGCGGAAGCGGACTCGGGCCAGCGCCATTGTTGTTCCCATAGGGATTAGTCAAGCTATTGTCGTAAGTCCCATCAATCGCGATTTGATACGGCGTTCCCCATGGATCGTAATATTGCCCAGGTCCCGTTCCTGTGGGCGTTCCGACGCCCGACCGCGGATTCGCAGGGTCTTTCACGTAGGGCGGCGAAATGAACACGATCTGACGTGGATTGTTAGTTGCATCTTGCGCACGCAACACGTTGAACAGCGTATTGTTTGGATTGGCTGCGGGGCCATAAACCGTGTCGGCATTCACGAGGGGGTACTTGCCGTAGTCTGTGTAAAACGCATTCACTGCGTTGACGATCTGGGTGAGATCGTTCTTCGCCTGGGTCTTTTTCGCT